>JAFMQQ010000058.1 GCA_017354595.1 Micromonosporaceae bacterium | reverse complement strand
CCCCCCCCCCCCCCCCCCACACCAGGGTCTGCGGTTCCGCGGGGTACACCGCACCAAGTAGGAGCACTGAAACTTGACAACCATTACCCGGGCCATCCGCCTACCGCGTACGGTCCTGCAGACCCGGGCGGTCGTGGGCCGCGCGGTCGCCATCGTCCTCGTCGCGGCCATCGCCGTCTGGCTTATCTTCAACCTGTGGCACTCGCCGACCCAGTTCTTCCAAGCGGCCGTGATCGGTCTGGGTAACGGCACGCTGTATGCGTTGATCGCCCTCGGATACACCCTCGTCTACGGCATCATCGAGCTGATCAACTTCGCGCACGGCGACCTGTTCATGCTGGGTACCCTGTTCAGCGGCACCTTGCTGACGACCTGGCTCGGGCTGAAGTCCTCGAACCTCAGCGGCTGGGGCGGTTTCCTGCTCACCCTCGTCGCCGCGATGCTCTTCTGCGCATTGATCAATGTGGCCATCGAGTTCTTCGCCTACCGGCGGCTGCGCCGGGCGCCGAAACTGGCGCCGCTGATCACCGCGGTCGGGATGAGCTTCATCCTCCAGCAGGTCGGCCTGCTGTGGAACGGTTCGAAGCAGCGCAACGACTGGTACAGCGTCCTGCCGACGGGCAATCTGAACGTCGCCGGTGTCCACATCGACTACGACATCATGATCGTCGCGGTCGTCACCGTGGTACTGCTGCTCGTGATGACCTGGGTGGTCACCCGCACCAAGGCGGGCAAGGCGATGCGGGCGACAGCACAGGACCAGGACGCCGCCCGCCTGATGGGCATCAATGTGAACCTGACCATCTCATTCACCTTCGCCGTCGGGGGAGCGCTCGCCGGTGCCGCGGGTCTGATGTACCAGCAGATACAGACCAGCACCAGGTACGACCTCGGCTTCGAGATGGGCCTGATCGCGTTCACGGCAGCGGTGCTCGGTGGCATCGGCAACCTCACCGGTGCCGTTCTGGGTGGCGTGCTGATCGGCCTGATCCAGGGTCTCAACGACGGGCTGCCGTACGGGCTCGGCCAGAAGTGGTCGCAATCGGTCGTCTTCACCGTGCTGATCCTGGTGCTCGTGTTCCGGCCAACCGGGCTACTCGGCCAGAGTGTAGGTGAGAAGGTATGACCACTGTGGACTATGCCCGTAGCGGGCCACGCCGGCTGCTGTCCGGCCGGTTCGCCTGGCCGACCGGGTTTCTGGTCGTCGGCGTGCTGGTGCTCCTGTTCTACTACCTGATCGTTGCCGGGTACGCCAGCGACGCCACCCGCCAGTGGTCGCAGACCTGGCTCCCGCTCGATACGCTCAACCAGGCGCTGATCTGGGCGATGTGCGCACTCGGGCTCAACATCGTGGTCGGCTACGCCGGCCTGCTGGACCTGGGGTACGTCGCCTTCTGGGCGATCGGCAGCTATGTGGCCGGTTGGTTGGCGTCGACCTTCTTCCACCAGGTCAACATCAACATCCTGGGCAACCCGGCGCCGTTCATCACCGGGGGCATTCACTTCAACTACGCCGTGGTGTTCGTCGCCGGCGCCGCGATCTGTGCCCTGTTCGGCATCATCATCGGCGCGCCCACCCTGCGGCTGCGCAGCGACTACCTGGCCATCGTGACGCTCGGCTTCGGCGAGATCATCCCGCAGATCTTCCACAACGGCGACGACCTCGGCGGCTTCAATCTCTCCAACGGCAACAAGGGCATCACCCCGGTCGACCACATCAAGGGCCCACAGATAAGCCAGACGTACGGGCTGCGGTGGTGGCAGGACCTAGCCTCCGGAGATACGAACAACCTCAGCAAGTTCGTCATCCTCGCGGTACTACTCGCGTTGATCGTCTTCATCTCGCTGCGGCTGCGGGTCGGTCGGCTCGGCCGGGCCTGGCTCGCGATCCGGGAGGACGAGCTGGCGGCTGGAGCAATGGGCGTGCCGCTGATGCGCACCAAGCTCGCCGCCTATGCCGTCGGGGCACTCGCCGGCGGGATCGCCGGGGTCGGGTATTCGATCGAGATCGGCGGCGTACTGCCCGACGCGTTCGACTTCAGCAAGTCGGTCACCCTGCTGGCGATGGTGGTGCTGGGCGGGATGGGCAATGTCTGGGGAGTCATGATCGGTGCGATCTTCCTGGGCTGGTTCAACCAGACCGGCCTGGGGCAGATCGGACAGACCATCAACGATGCGGCCGGCACCCACATCAATTTCCAGAACTTCACCTTCGGGCTCTTCGGCATCGTGCTGGTGCTGATGATGCTGTTCCGGCGTGAGGGTCTGATCCCTGAGGCCCGGACCCGGTTGGTGCTGCGCGAGCCCGAACGCACCGCAATGGAGTCGCTCGGCAGTGACATGGAGGAGCAGGCACCCGAGCTGGATGAGATCCGGGAGGTCACCCGAGACGACCTACCGGAGCAACGCGAACCCGCGCTGGAGGCGGATACGCCCCGGGGAGGGACGCAGTGACCGCGGGCGCAACCACGCTGGCCCTGCAGGCCGATGGCATAGTGATGCGCTTCGGAGGGCTGGTGGCGGTCAACAACGTCAGCTTCACCATCCCGGAACTCGGCATCGTCAGCCTGATCGGGCCCAATGGCGCCGGCAAGACGACGTTCTTCAACGCGCTCACCGGCATGCACAAGCTCACCGCCGGCCGGGTGTACCTCGGGGGGCGGGACATTACCGGACTGTCGCCGAACAGGATCGCGTCACTGGGGCTGGCCCGCACGTTCCAGAACATCAGGCTGTTCGGCCTGATGACGGCCGAGGAGAACGTCAAGGTGGCGATGCACTCGCACCTCAGTTCGGGGATCGCCCGGACGGTGCTGCGTAGCCCCAAGCAGCGCCGCGAGGAGCGGGAAGCGCGGGCAAGTGCGCTGGACCTGCTCGAGTTCGTCGGCATCCGCAAGAGCGCCGACGACTACGCGCGCAACCTCGCCTACGGCGACCAGCGGCGGTTGGAGGTGGCCCGGGCGCTCGCACTGCGCCCGCAGGTGCTGCTGCTGGACGAGCCCACCGCGGGGATGAACCCGCGCGAGTCGGCCCAGTTCGTCGATTTCGTGCACCGGGTACGCGACGAGAAGCAGTTGTCAATCCTGCTGATTGAGCACGACATGAGCGTGGTGATGCGGGTCTCCGAGCGGATCACCGTGCTGGACCGGGGCGAGAAGATCGCAGAGGGCTCACCGGACGAGATCAAGAACGACCCACGGGTGATCGAGGCGTACCTCGGCAAGCAGGACGATCGCCAGCCACAACCGGGCATGAGTGAGGAGCCGGCATGAGCGTGGTCAACGGTCCGCTGCTTGCTCTGGACGAGATTCACGTCTACTACGGCAACATCGCCGCGGTGAAGGGGTTGAGTCTCATCGTCTGGCCGGGCGAGATCGTCTCCCTGATCGGCTCGAACGGTGCCGGCAAGTCGACCACGCTGCGCACCATCTCGGGACTGCTGCGACCGCGCCGCGGTACGGCGACCTTCAACAGCACCCGGCTCGACCGCACGCCGGCCGAGCAGATCGTCCGGCTGGGCATCTCGCACTCGCCCGAGGGCCGGCGGATCTTCCCGCGCATGTCGGTTGCGGAGAACCTCGACCTGGGCGCGTTCATCCGCAAGGACCGGGCGGCGGTCGAGCACGACCGGCAGAACGTGCTGGAGCTGTTCCCGCGCCTGCGCGAGCGGATCGACCAGAAGGCCGGGACACTCTCCGGTGGCGAACAGCAGATGCTCGCGGTGGCCCGGGCGCTGATGGCCCGGCCGAAGCTGCTGCTGCTGGATGAGCCGTCGATGGGGCTGGCGCCGGTACTGGTTGAGGTGATCTTCGAGACGATACGGACGATCCGCGAGCAGGGTACGACCATCCTGCTGGTGGAACAGAACGCACTCGCCGCACTCGGTATCGCCGACCGGGCGTACGTACTGGAGTCCGGATCGCTGAAGCTGGAGGGCGCCGCCCGGGACCTTGTCCGCGACCCCGAGATCGCCCGCGCCTACCTCGGCGGATAGCGGCTTCTGTCGGTGGGTGGGACTAGGCTCGCCAACCGTGGGTGCTGAAACACCGCGGAAGCCGCGGCTGCTGCTGCTTGACGGCCATTCGCTGGCCTACCGGGCGTTCTTCGCGTTGCCCGCGGAGAACTTCTCGACCAGCACCGGCCAGGTGACCAACGCCGTCTTCGGCTTCACCTCGATGCTGATCAACATGCTGCGCGACGAGCAGCCCACACACATCGTCGTCGCCTTCGATGTGTCCCGGCAGTCGTTCCGCAGCGAGACATACGCGGACTACAAGGCGAACCGGTCGACCTCCCCGTCCGAGTTCGCCGGCCAGGTCGACCTGATCAAGGAGGTGCTGGCCGCGCTGCGCATCCCGACCGTGGAGAAGCCGGGCTACGAAGCCGACGACGTGATCGCCACGCTGGCCCGGGACGGGCACGAGCACGGCATGCAGGTCGGCATCATCACCGGCGACCGGGACGCGTTCCAGTTGGTCGGTGACGGCGTCACGGTGCTGTACCTGAAGCGTGGCGTCTCCGAGATGGACCGGATGGACCCGGACGCGGTGACCGCACGCTACGGCGTCGGTCCGGACCGCTACCGCGACCTCGCGGCGCTGGTCGGCGAGAGCAGCGACAACCTGCCCGGTGTGCCGGGGGTCGGGCCGAAGACCGCCGCGAAATGGATCGGCCAGTACGGCAACCTTGACGGCGTTGTGGCCCATGCCGACGAGATCAAGGGAAAGGCCGGCGACAGCCTGCGCGAGCACCTCGCCCAGGTTCTGATCAACTACCAGGTCAACTGTCTGGTCACCGACCTGGAGCTGCCGATCGCACCGGCCGACCTGCTCTGGCACGGCTGGGATCGGGAGGCGGTGCACCGGGTCTTCGACGCTCTGGAGTTCCGGGTGCTGCGCGAGCGGCTCTACTCCTACTTGGAGCCGGTGGAGCCCGAGGCGGAGGGCGGCTTCGACCTCGCCGGCAGCGTGCTCTCCGGTGCCGAGCTGGCGGCCTGGCTGGCCGAGCATTGCACGAGCGAGCCGGTCGGGGTCGCCGTGGCCGGCGGCTTCGGGCGCGGTACCGGGAGCCTGACCGGGGTCGCGGTGGCGACCGGCGATGGTCGGGGCGCCTGGTTCGACCCGGCGGAGCTGGACGCGGAGGGCGAGGCGGCGGTCGCCGAGTGGCTCGCCGATCCGGCGCGGCCCAAGGTGATGCACGACGGCAAGCCGGCGCTGCTCGCCTTCGCGGCCCGGGGCTGGAGCCTGCACGGGTTGGTTACCGATACCGCACTCGGCGCCTACCTGGCCCGGCCGGACCAACGCTCCTATGACCTGACCGACCTCGCCCTGCGCTACCTGCAACGCGAGCTGCGGGTGGAGACGCCGGATGACGGGCAGCTGACCCTGGAGGTGGAAGGGCTGGCGGAGCAGACCGAGGAGCCCGGGCAGAACCTGATGCTGCGCGCCCGGGCCACGCTCGATCTCGCCGAGGCGCTCTCCGCCGAGCTGGCCCGCGACGACGGTCTCGGCGTGCGGCTACTGCGCGAGGTGGAGCTGCCGCTGGTCGAAGTGCTGGCCGAGATGGAACGGGCCGGCATCGCGGCCGACACCGACTACCTCTCCGAGTTGGAGTCGACGTTCGCCGCGGAGGTGAAGGCGGCCGCGCAGGCGGCGTACGCGGAGATCGGGCGGGAGTTCAACCTGGGTTCGCCCAAGCAGCTGCAGGAGATCCTGTTCACCGAGCTGAAGCTGCCCAAGACCAAGCGGATCAAGACCGGGTACACCACCGACGCCGACGCGTTGGCCGGACTCCTCGCGCAGACCGGGAATCCGCTCCTGGAACACCTGCTGCGGCACCGCGACGTGACCCGGTTGAAGTCCACAGTGGATGGTCTGCTGAAGTCGGTGAGCGACGACGGCCGCATCCACACCACCTTCAACCAGACCGTCGCCGCCACCGGGCGCCTGTCCAGTACCGACCCCAACCTGCAGAACATCCCGATCCGCACGGACGAGGGACGGAAGATCAGACGCGCGTTCAAGGTGGGCGAGGGGTACGAGAAACTGCTCACCGCCGACTACAGCCAGATCGAGATGCGCATCATGGCGCACCTGTCCCGCGACCAGGCGTTGATCGATGCGTTCAACTCCGGCTTCGACTTCCATGCCTCCACCGCCTCCTCGGTCTTCGGCGTACCGGCGGCCGAGGTCACCCACGAACAGCGGCGCCGGATCAAGGCGATGAACTACGGCCTGGCGTACGGCCTGTCCTCCTACGGGCTGGCCAACCAGTTGGGCATCACCCCGCCCGAGGCGGGCGTGCTGATGGAGGAGTACTTCACCCGGTTCGGCGGGGTGCGCGACTACCTGCGCCGGGTGGTGGTACAGGCGCGGCTGGACGGATACACCCAGACGGTGCTCGGCCGGCGCCGGTACCTGCCCGACCTGAATAGCGACAACCGGCAGCGCCGGGAGATGGCGGAGCGGATGGCGCTCAACGCGCCGATCCAGGGCTCAGCGGCGGATGTCATCAAGGTGGCGATGCTGCGGGTCGACCGGGCGCTTCGCGAGTCGGGGCTGCGTTCCCGGATGCTGCTGCAGGTGCATGACGAGCTGGTCTTCGAGGTGGCACCGGGGGAGCGGGAGGCGCTGGAGGCTCTGGTACGCCAGCAGATGGGCGGTGCCTATCCGCTGGACGTACCGCTGTCGGTCTCGATCGGCGCGGGACCCAACTGGTCGGAGGCCGACCACTAGCCGGGAAAAGGGTGGTGCCGGACCCCCGACCGGTCCGGCACCCTTGCTCCCTCGGCAGCTGCGCGGCGAAGCCGCGCGGTTGGGAGCGCTTCCAAGGTAGCTTCGACCGCGCCCCAGGGCAAGCACCTTTCGGCCCTTCCGCCGGCTCGCTCGACCCTTTCCGGCAGGGTCAGTCGGGCAAAGGGGTCAGCGGCGTCCGCGTACCGCCCAGACGCGGCCGGACAGCCGGATCGAACCGTCCGGCCCACCCGGCAGCCGGGCGCGCAACACCTCGCGCAGCGCGATCCGGCGGCGTTCGGGTAACGAGGCGACGTACTCGCCGGCTGGTCCCTGGCCGCCGAGGAACGGCAGCCAGTAGTCGTCGAAGTCGCGGTACTCCATCGTCATGTCCACCGGCTCCGCCTCGACGCCGGTCAGGCCGGCCGCACCCCACAGTTCGCGCAGCGGCTCCGGCCGGCACAGCGGGAAGCGCCGCCCCTCGTCGGCCCACGAGTCGTCCGGGCGCAGCTGCGCCGCCACCTCCCAGAACATGCGCAGCATCCGCATCCGGCCGGCGTAGTCCCACACGTAGCCGGCGACCGTACCGCCGGGCACGGTCACCCGTACCATCTCGGCGAGCAGGGCAGCCGGGTCGGCGGCGAAGTTGACCACCAGCCCGGCGGCGGTCAGGTCGAAGGAACCGGCGGCGAACGGCAGCCGCTGCCCATCGGCGACGCCGACCAGCGCGCCGGCGAGGGTGGCGTCGGCACGGGCGGTCGCCGCGAAGCCGACCGACGGATCGACCGCGGCCAGGCGTAAAGGGTCCACAGTGGAGGCTATGGCGGCGGCGAGGGCGCCGGTACCGCAGCCGACGTCCAGCCAGCGCAGCCTGGACGAGGGTGCCAGCCAGCCGAGGAACTGTGACGCGACCAACCGGCTCCACCGGCCCATGTATTGGTCGTACGCCTTACCGTCGCTCCACCCATCGATAGTCACGCCCGCAGGCTACGCCTGGGCCGGTTGCCGGGACTCCGGCTTGTGGGCGACGAAGATGGCCGTACCGGGGAAGAGCCGGCCCCGCAACGCGCTCCACTGGCCCCAGATCTGCTCGTGCCCCTCCGGCCATTCCGGCTCGACCAGGTCGGTCAGTACGAAGCCGGCGTCGACCAGCTCGCGGATCCGGTCGCCCAGCGTCCGGTGCTGCTCCAGGTATGTCAACCGGCCTGCCTCGTCGTACTCCACGTACGGCCGGCGATCGAAGTACGAGTGCACCGCCACCAGCCCCGCCTCACCCGGATCGTCGAGGAAGATCCAGCGCATCGGGTGGGTGACCGCGAAGACCCAGCGGCCGCCCGGCCGCAGCACCCGGTGCACCTCGTGCATCACGGCCGCCGAGTCGGACACGAACGGCACCGCGCCGAAAGCGGTACAGGCGATGTCGAACGACGCCGAGCGCAGCGGCAGGCACACGGCATCGGCCTGTACCAGCGGTGCCCGTACCCCCGTCCGATCGGCGGCGAGCGCCGCCTGCCGCAACATGCCCGCGGACAGGTCCACCCCGACCACCACGGCGCCCTGGCTGGCAAGCCAGCGGGACGCGGCCGCGGCGCCGCACCCCACCTCGACCACGCGCCGCCCGGTGACCGGCCCGAGCAGGCCGGCGGCCGCTTCGCGCAGGCCTTCCGGGCACCACACGAAGTCGACATCGCCGAGGAAGTCGCCGTGCTCGGCCTGGTACGCGTCCGCGTCCGAGTCCCACCACGCGCGGTTGGCCCGCCTGGCCTCTGCGGCACCAACCGGCCGCCGGCCACCTCCGGTCACCGTGTCACCTTAGATGGCCTCAGCCGGCCAGGTTCCGGATGACAGCCGAGTGGCCTTTACGGGGTCTTGCACGCAGCACCAATGCGCACGGTAAGCTAGTCGATGCACTCGTGGGTCGCGTATCTCGGTATGGAGTAGGTCCGCGGCCGCCCGGAAAAGCGTGTGGTGGTTGGCAGTCGATGGTCATCTGTGGATCACTGTGGCACGCCCCGGCGGCAGGCTCGCGGGGCACCCGAGTCACCTGATTGACAAGACACCCGACCGGAGCAACAACCCACCATGACGAGCAGCATCGAGGACACCTCGAGCGCAACCGCACCGACCAACGTCCCTGGCGGTGCCAGGATCGCCGTCGACGACCTCGGCTCCGAGGAAGCCTTCCTCGCAGCGATCGACGACACCATCAAGTACTTCAACGATGGCGACATCGTTGAAGGCACCATCGTGAAGGTCGACCGGGACGAGGTCCTGCTCGACATCGGCTACAAGACCGAGGGCGTCATCCCGTCCCGCGAGCTGTCCATCAAGCACGACGTCGATCCGGCTGAGGTGGTCTCCGTCGGCGACCACGTCGAGGCCCTGGTTCTCCAGAAGGAGGACAAGGAGGGCCGGCTGATCCTCTCGAAGAAGCGCGCCCAGTACGAGCGGGCGTGGGGCACCATCGAGAAGATCAAGGAAGACGACGGTGTCGTACGTGGCTCCGTCATCGAGGTGGTCAAGGGCGGCCTCATCATCGACATCGGGTTGCGCGGCTTCCTGCCGGCCTCGCTGGTGGAGATGCGGCGGGTACGCGACCTGCAGCCGTACGTCGGCCGGGAACTCGAAGCGAAGATCATCGAGCTGGACAAGAACCGCAACAACGTGGTGCTGTCCCGCCGGGCCTACCTCGAGCAGACCCAGTCCGAGGTGCGCACCGAGTTCCTGAACAAGCTGCAGAAGGGCCAGGTCCGCAAGGGCGTGGTCTCCTCGATCGTCAACTTCGGCGCCTTCGTCGACCTGGGCGGCGTGGACGGCCTGGTACACGTCTCCGAACTGTCCTGGAAGCACATCGACCACCCCTCGGAAGTGGTCGAGGTCGGCCAGGAGGTCGAGGTCGAGGTGCTCGACGTGGACCTGGACCGGGAGCGGGTCTCGCTGTCGCTGAAGGCGACCCAGGAGGACCCGTGGCGGCAGTTCGCCCGTACCCACGCGATCCAGCAGATCGTACCGGGCAAGGTGACAAAGCTGGTGCCGTTCGGCGCCTTCGTCCGGGTGGACGACGGCATCGAGGGTCTGGTCCACATCTCCGAGCTGGCCGAGCGGCACGTGGAGATCCCGGAACAGGTGGTCCAGGTCGGGTCCGACGTGATGGTCAAGGTGATCGACATCGACCTGGAGCGGCGGCGCATCTCGCTCTCGCTCAAGCAGGCCAACGAGGGCTTCCAGGAGGGCGAGGAACACTTCGACCCGACCCTCTACGGCATGGTCGCCACCTACGACGAGCACGGCAACTACGTCTACCCGGAGGGGTACGACCCGAACACCTTCGAGTGGCTTCCCGGGTACGAGAAGCAGCGCGAGGAGTGGGAGCGGCAGTACGCCGAGGCGCGCCAGCGCTGGGAGGCGCACACCAAGCAGGTGCAGACTGCTCGGGCCGCGGATGCGGCCGCGGAGCCGG
>JAFMQQ010000381.1 GCA_017354595.1 Micromonosporaceae bacterium | reverse complement strand
CTGCCGTACCGGCCGCTGGCGCCGGGCCGCGAGCCGGCCGACCCGGCGAGGCTCGCCGCCGCGCTGCTGTCCCGGGTGAGGAAGGCCGGCGGGCCGGCGGCGGTACCCGATCCGGAGCCGGAGCTCGACCTGGACTGGGGGGACGGGCCGCAACCGCCGACCGAGCCGGCCGAGACGCTGGCCGTGGTGGCCCGGCGGGCCCGGCTGCTCAACCCGTTCGAGCAGCGGCTGCTGGCGAACGCGATCGACGAGGGTGAGCCGGTCGAGATCGGCTACCTGGACGCGCACGGCCAGCACACCCGCCGGGTGATCGAGGCGATGATGCTGGACGGGCCGGGCGTCGCCGCCTGGTGCCGGCTGCGCGAGGACGACCGGATGTTCCTGCTCGACCGGATCGATTCGGTGAACCCGGCCTGACCGCGACCCGGTGAGCCCGGCCTAACCGCGCCCGCCGGGCGGCGCCAACATAGGCTCGGTTCGTGGCGCGCAGGATCTACCTGACCGGACATCCGGCCGGTGGCGGCAAGTCCGCCATCGCGCTTGGCGTCATGGAGCTGCTCTCCCGGCGGGTACGCCGGCTGGGCGCGTTCCGCCCCCTGGTGCGAAGCGAACCCGACCCGACCCTGGAGCTGTTGCGGTGCCGGTACCGGCTGGAGCGGGTCGGCGCGGGCGCCAGCGAGGCGGAGGCGGCCGCGCTGCTTTCGGCCGGCCGGCTGGACGAACTGATCGGCACGGTGGTCGAGTGCCTGCGCGAACAGGTCGAGGGCCTGGACGCCGCGCTGATCATCGGTACCGACTTCGACTCCGGCTTCCCCGATGACCTGGCGCTCAACGCGCGGCTGGCCAACGAGCTCGGTGCCGCCGTACTGTCCATCGTGGATGGTCGGGGGCGCGACCCGGAGGAGATCGCAGGACTGATCGGCACCGCGTACCACAGCCTGGTGGACCTGGACGCGACCCTGCTCGCCCTGGTCGCGAACCGGGTACCGGCAGCGGCGCGGGAGAAGGTACTCGCCGCCGTCGGCGCGCTTCCGGTGCCGGTGTACGCCGTTCCCGACGTACCGGCGGTCAGCGCGCCGACCGTCGCCGAGGTCACCGACGCGCTGGGCGGGGTACGGCTGCTCGGTCGCCCCGAGTCGTACGCCCGGGATGTGCTCAGCGTGGTCTTCGGCGGCGCGACCGTACCCACCCTGCTGGACCACCTGCACGACGGCGCTCTGCTCATCACCCCGGGCGACCGGGCCGACCTGATCCTCGCCGCGCACACGGCGCACCTGGCCGGCCGTGCCGCGCTGGCCGGCGTGGTGCTCACCCTCGGCCTGCGCCCCGATCCGCGGGTGGTGGAGCTGGTCACCCATCTCGGCGGCGAGCTGCCCGTCGCGGTGGTGCCGACGGACAGCTTCGAGACCATGGCCCGGGTCGCCGGGATCGAGGGCCAGCTCTCGCCGGACAACCCGCGCAAGGCCGAGGCGGCGCTGGGCGCGTTCGAGTCCAGTGTGGACACTGCCGGACTCACCCGCCGGCTGGACATCGCCCGTTCGGCGCGGGTTACCCCGTTGATGTTCGAGTACGAGCTGATCTCCGGTGCCCGCGCCGCCCGCCGGCACGTGGTGCTGCCGGAGGGTACCGAGGAGCGGATCCTGCGCGCCGCGGAGATCCTGCTCCGCCGCGACGTCTGCGAGCTGACCCTGCTCGGTCCGCAAGAGTCGGTGCGGCGGCGCATCCGCGAACTGGGCCTCGCGCTCACCGGGGCGTCCATTGTGGACCCCATGGCGTCGCCATGGCGGGAGGATTTCGCTTCCCGCTACGCGCAGCTGCGGGCACACCGCGGGGTCACGCTGGAGAACGCGCGCGACCTGGTGACCGACCCGAACTACTTCGGCACCCTGATGGTGGCCAGCGGGCGGGCCGATGCCATGGTCTCCGGCGCAGCCCACCCGACCGCGGACACGATCCGGCCCGCCTTCCAGATCATCAAGACGGTTCCGGGGGTATCGGTCGCCTCCTCGGTGTTCTTCATGTGCCTGCCGGACCAGGTGCTGGTCTACGGCGACTGCGCCATCGTCCCGGACCCGACGCCGGAACAGCTCGCCGACATCGCCATCTCCTCCGCCGCCACCGCGGCGGCCTTCGGCATCCAGCCACTGGTCGCGATGCTCTCGTACGCCACCGGCGGTTCGGGACACGGCTGCGATGTGGAGAAGGTGGCCGCGGCCACCGCACTGGTACGCCAGCGGGCACCGCAGTTGCCAGTGGAAGGCCCGATCCAGTACGACGCCGCGGTGGATCCCGTCGTCGCCGCCGCGAAGCTGCCGGGCAGCAGGGTCGCCGGTCGCGCGACGGTGTTCATCTTCCCCGACCTGAACACCGGCAACAACACCTACAAGGCGGTGCAGCGCTCGGCCGGGGCGGTCGCGGTCGGTCCGGTGCTGCAGGGACTGCGCCGGCCGGTCAACGACCTGTCCCGGGGGGCGACCGTCGCGGACATCGTGAACACGGTCGCCATCACCGCCATCCAGGCGGCCGCGCCGGCCGACGAGGCAGCAGCGCCGGCTGGCGGGGCGGTGGCATGATCCTCGTCCTGAACAGCGGTTCGGCCACCATCAAGTACCGGCTCTTCTCAACCGGGCCGGCCGCGCCCGACCTGGACCCGATCACCGGCGGGTTGATCGAGCACATTGGAGAGTCGGGCGGGCCGGCGTCGCACGCCGACGCGCTGCGCGACATGGCCGGCGCATTGCGCCTGGACGCGCCGGACCTGGTGGCCGTCGGCCACCGGGTGGTACACGGCGGTTCCCGCTTCGTCGCCCCGACCCTGATCACGCCCGAGGTGGTATCGGCGATCGAGGAGCTGACCCCGCTCGCGCCGCTGCACAACAAGCCCAACCTCGCCGGGATCTCGGTCGCCCGGTCGCTGCGCCCCGATGTACCGCAGGTCGCCGTCTTCGACACCGCATTCCACGCCACCCTTCCGCCGGCGGCGTACACCTACGCGATCCCGACCGAGCTGGCACGCCAGCTGTCGATCAGGCGGTACGGGTTCCATGGCACCTCGCACGCGTACGTCTCCCGGCAGACCGCCGCGCTGCTCGGCCGTCCACTCCAGACAGTCAATACGATCGTGCTGCACCTCGGTAACGGCGCCTCGGCCTGCGCTGTCCAGGGTGGACGGTCGGTGGAGACTTCGATGGGGCTCACCCCGCTGGAGGGGCTGGTGATGGGTACCCGCAGCGGCGACCTGGACCCGGCCGTCATCGTCGCGCTGCACCGGGAGGGTGGGCTGGCACTGGACGACATCGACGCGGTACTCAACCGGCGCGGTGGGCTGCTCGGCCTGGCCGGCAACAACGACGTGCGGGCGGTACTCGCCGCGCGGGAGCGGGGCGACGCGGCGGCCGGGCTCGCCTTCGACGTGTACTGCCACCGCATCCGCAAGTACGTCGGCGCGTACGCCGCGGTACTGGGCCGGCTGGACGCGGTCACCTTCACCGCCGGGGTCGGCGAGAATGCGGCCGCGGTGCGCGCCGGGGCACTGGCCGGCCTGGACCTGCTCGGCATCGCTGTCGATCCGGCGCGCAACGCGGCGGCCGACCGGTCGCCGCGGATCATCTCGCCCGACGGCGCACCGGTGGCCGTGTGTGTGATACCGACCGACGAGGAACTGGAGATCGCCACCCAGACCAGGGCGGTCACGGCTCAGCACGCGTGATCGGCTCAGCCCGCGTGATCCGCTCAGCGGGCGTGGTCGAGGACTATCTTCCCGAAGACATCGCCGGAGGCGAGCCTGCCGAACGCCTTCGCCGCCTCGGCGAAGCCGAAGACCGAGTCGATCACCGGCCGTACCCCCCGGCTGGCGCACAGGTCGAGCAACTCGACCAGCTCGGCGCGGGTACCCATGGTGGAGCCCAGGATCTCCTGCTGCAGGAAGAAGACCCGGCGTAGGTCCACTGTGGCCAGATGGCCGGAGGTTGCCCCGGCGACCACGACCCGCCCGCCCTGCCTGGCAGACTTGAGCGAATGGTCGATCGTGGCGGCCCCGACCGTCTCGATGACCACGTCCACCCGCTCCGGCAG
>JAFMQQ010000057.1 GCA_017354595.1 Micromonosporaceae bacterium | reverse complement strand
GCCTGCGCCGACTCCAGCAGGGCGGCGAGCGCGTCGCCGTTGATCCGGCGGAAGGTGCGACCGGAACGCCGCCGGTCCAGCACCGCCACCTCCAGTTGCGCCGCGGTCAGCGAGCGCGGCGCGCCACCCTCGCCGCCCACGCTCGCCAGTGCCCGGACGGCAAGCCCCAGCGCCTCTTCGATACTCATCTCGCCGCGGTGCCCCTCGCGCAGCACACCGACGATCGCCTCGGCCTGCCCACCCATGGCGACCACGCCCGACTCGTCGAAGACCGAGCCGTCATAGGTGATGCGGTACAGCTCGTCGCGCTCCGGCGAGGTGCCGACCTCCGCGATGCACAGCTCCACCTCGAACGGCTTGGTCTGGTCCATGAAGATCGCACCGAGCGTCTGGGTGTAGGCGTTTGCCAGCGCCCGGCCGGTCACGTCACGCCGGTCATAGGAGTAGCCGCGCAGGTCCGCCAGCCGGATGCCGGCCACCCGCATGTTCTCGAACTCGTTGTACCGGCCCACCGCGGCGAACCCGATCCGGTCGTAGATTTCGCTCACCTTGTGCAGCGCGGTCGACAGGTTCTCCGCAACGAACAGCACGCCGCCCTCGTACGTGAGCACCACGACGTTGCGGCCCCGGGCGATGTTTTTGCGGGCGTACTCGGACCGGTCCCGCATGATCTGCTCGGGAGAGGCGTAGAACTGCATGGCCACGGTTGCGGCTCCTCGGGTCATGATCGAGCGTTAGGTGCGTCTGCGGTGCCCGTGTAACTGCGTGCCCTGGGTGAGCGTCGGCGAGCCTTCAGCCGCCTGGATTCTCCATCCGGCGCCGTACCACGGCCTCGGCCACCTCGCCGGACTCCTCGTCGGTGAGCCGGTGGGTCCCGTCGGCGGTCGCCGTCATCACCACCGGGTAGATCTTGCGGGTCAGGTCCGGTCCGCCGGTCGCGGTATCCTCGTCGGCCGCGTCATACAACGCCTCAACCGCGATCTCGACCGCCTCCTGGCTGGACAGCCCGGGCCGGTACCGCTTCTTCAGGGCCGCCTTGGCGAACAGCGAACCGGAGCCGATCCCGTCGTACCCGGAGTTCTCCTCGTACAGCCCGCCGGCCACATCGAAGCTGTAGATCCGGCCGGCCGCGCCCGGATCACGGGCGTCCAGGTCGAAGCCGGCGAAGATCGGCACCACCGCCAGGCCCTGCAGGGCGGCGCCCAGGTTGTTGCGGATCAGGGTGGCGAGCCGGTTCGCCTTGCCGTCCATTGACAGCGGCACGCCCTCGATCTTCTCGTAGTGCTGCAGCTCCACCTGGTAAAGCTTCATCAGCTCGATGCCCACCCCGGCGGTACCCGCGATGCCGACCAGTGAGTACGGGTCGGCCGCGTGCACCTTCTCGATGTCCCGGTTGGCGATCAGGTTGCCCATCGTGGCACGGCGGTCGCCGGCCATCACCACACCCTCGGCGCTGGCCAGCGCCACGATGGTGGTGGCGTGCGGCGCGACCCCCGCGGCCACGCCGGGCGGTAACGGCCGGCGGCCGGGCAGCATCTCCGGCGCGGTCGCATTGAGGAACTCGGTGAACGACGACACCCCCGGCGTCAGGAACGCCGAGGGCAGCCGTCCGGATGGGTCGATCACTGCCCGCCCTTCTGCACGTACCCGCGGACGAACTCCTCCGCGTTCTCCTCAAGTACCGAGTCGATCTCGTCGAGGAGGTCGTCGACCTCCTCGGTGATCTTCTCATGCCGCTCGGCGACCTCGGGGTCCACCTCAGGCGCGACGTCCTCGACCTCCTCGTCACGCCGGCTGCGCCCGGACTGCGACTGTCCACCCGTGTCCCGGGTTGCCATCTGGTGCCTCCTCCCAAAGCGGTGGTGAGATTGAAACTACCTCGCCAACACCCCGGTCACCGCACAACGCCAGCCCGGTCCGTGGCTGAGATTGGTGGCACAGACCACCGGGTCAGCTGGAGGTGATCGCCTCCAGCAGGTCCTTGGCGCTCGGGCACCGGTCGAACAGGGCGCCGACGTGTACCTTCGTGCCGCGCAGCGGCTCCATCATCGGTACCCGCACCAGCGACTCGCGCCCCACGTCGAAGATGACCGAGTCCCAGCTCGCCGCGACCACCTCCGGCGCATACTGGGCAAGGCACCGGCCACGGAAGTATGCCCTGGTGTCCTCGGGCGGCTCGACCATCGCCCGGCGTACCTGCTCCGGCTCGAAGAGCGTCTTCATCGACCCGCGCGCCACCAGCCGGTGGTAGAGCCCCTTCTCCGGCCGCACGTCGGCGTACTGCAGGTCGACCAGTTGCAGCTTCGACGAGGCCCAGCCCAGCTTCTCCCGGTCCCGGTACCCCTCCAGCAGTCGCAGCTTGGCCACCCAGTCCAGCTCGTCAGCGCAGAGCATCGGATCGCGGCCGAGCCGGTCGAGTACCGACTCCCAGCGCGCCAGAACGTCCTCGGTCTGCTCGTCGCCACCACGATCGTCCACAAAGGACCGTACCCGCTCGAAGCAGGCCCACTGCACGTCCAACGCGGACAACCGCCGCCCGTCGCGCAGCTTCAGCCGGTGGGTCAGCGTCGGGTCATGGCTGATGTTCTTCAGCTCGCCCACCGGATCCGCGACGCCCAGGTCCGCAGTGAGCGCCTTCGCCTCGATCATCTCCAGGACCAGCGCGGTCGTGCCGAGCTTGAGGTAGGTCGAGATCTCGGAGAGGTTGGCGTCGCCGATGATGACGTGCAGCCGCCGGTACTTGTCGGCGTCCGCGTGCGGCTCGTCCCGGGTGTTGATGATCGGCCGCTTCAGCGTGGTCTCCAGCCCGACCTCGACCTCGAAGAAGTCGGCCCGCTGCGAGATCTGGAAGCCGGGTGTCGAGCCGTCCTGCCCGAGGCCCACCCGACCGGCGCCACAGACGATCTGCCGGGTCACGAAGAACGGGGTGAGGAACTGCACGATGTCGGCGAAGGGCGTCTGCCGGCTCATCAGATAGTTCTCGTGGGCACCATAACTTGCGCCCTTGTTGTCGGTGTTGTTCTTGTACAGGTGGATCTGTGCGCTGCCCGGTATCGTCGCCGCACGCCGGGCCGCCTCGGCCATCACCCTCTCGCCCGCCTTGTCCCAGAGCACCGCGTCCAGCGGGTTGGTGACCTCGGGGGTCGAGTACTCCGGGTGGGCATGGTCGACATAGAGCCGGGCGCCGTTGGTGAGGATCACATTCGCCAGGCCGAGGTCCTCGTCGGCGAGCGCCTCGGACGGGTCGTACAGCGCCCCGGAGTAGGTGAAGCCGCGCGCGTCGCGCAGCGGTGACTCCTCCTCGTAGTCCCACCTGGCCCGACCGCCACGGGTCAGCTCCGGGCGGGCCCCGTACGCGTTGACGATCTGCGAAGAGGTGACCATCGGGTTGGCGCCCGGTTGGCCGGGCACGGAGATGCCGTACTCGACCTCGGTACCCATCACCCGCCGAACACTCACGCCAGCCACCATCCCCCTCAGATGTCCACCTGGTGCCCCGGCGCGCCCCGGAAGGGCACGCTCCGGCCAGGTGGAGCCTGACACGTCGAGCCTAGACGCTTCCGGCCGCGACCGGGCGATCCGGTACCGGTGGGCTGTGCGGCGTTTCCACACGGCACCGTCCGGCGAACCGGTCGCTCTACTGTGGACGCCGATGTAGCCGGATGCGGCGACGCGCAAGCCGGGCCGGTCAGTCCTTCCGGCAAACCATCGCCAGCGTCGTGTCGACCAGGCGTTCGGCGAGGTCTGCCTGGGCCAGATGTGGATTCCAGCCCAGTGACCGCTGTGCGAACAGCGTCGCGCTGAGCATCGTCGACACGACTTCCAGGTCCACGTCCGGCCGTATCTCGCCCCGGGCGATGCCCCGGCGCAGGACCTCGCGCAGCGCCTCGCGGCGCGGCTCGAGCAGCCGCTGCCAGCACCGGTTGAGCTCCGGATTGCGGGCGAACTCGGAGAGCAGGCAGGGCACGATCTGGCCGGCCCGGGTCGCTCGCGCCTTCCTGGTGGGCAGTAGCAGTGCGAGCAGGTCCTCGCGGAGCGACTCGCCGGCGAGCTCCGGCACCTCGCCCTTGACCGTGCCGACCGCGTCGACGATCAAGGCCTCCTTGTTCGGCCAGCGCCGGTAGATCGTCGCCTTGCCCACCCCGGCCTTGGCGGCGACCGCTTCCATCGAGAGTTCGCCCGCCGGCGTACCGGCGGCGAGCAGGTCCAGCACGGCGTCGATGATCGCCTCATCGGCGCGGGCGCTGCGCGGCCGGCCAGGAGCCTTGCGCTCCTGACCGGCCGGCACCGCGTCGGCGTACATCGCCATGTCCGACATTGTCGCTGTTCCGCTACGCCTCCGCGAGTTCCAACTCGCGGGACGGGTCCACGCTCTCCGTGACGTGTGGGTGTACCGCGGAGTGGCTCGGCAGCCAGGCCAGCACGATGACCAGTCCCACTACCCCGACCGCGGCCGCGACGAACGCGGCGGTGTGCATCCCGGTCAGGAACGCGTCGTTGCTGGCGTGCAGCAGAGCACCGGGGTTCCCGGTACCGGCCGTGCCGCCCCCGTTCGCGACCGCGTAGGCGCCGGAGATCGAACTCCCCGCCGTACCCCTGGCAGCCGGCGGCAGGCCGGTGAGGTGCTCAGCGATCTGGTTCCGGTACACCGCGGAGACGACCGAACCCAGGATCGCCACCCCGAGGGCGCCGCCCACCTGCCGGATCGTGTTGCCCACGGCGGAACCCACGCCCGCCTTCTCCCGCGGCACGCTCGCCATGATCGATTCAGTGCTGGGCGGGATCACGTTCGCCATGCCCACGCCCTGGATGAAGAAGACGGCGCAGACCACCCAGATCGGCGTATCCACGCCGACCGCGATCAGTGCCGCCAGGGAGATGGTCAACAATGCGGTACCGGCCGCGCAGACCGCCTTCGGCCCGAAGCGACGCACCATGGCGGCGCTGCTCGGCGCGAAGACCAGCTGGGCCAGCGCGAACGGTGTGCTCACCAGACCCGCCTCAAGCGGCGTGTACCCACGCACGAGCTGCAGGTAGAAGGCGAGGAAGAAGAAGGTACCCATCGCCGCCAGGAAGACCAGTCCGGTCGCACCGACCGCGGCGGAGAACCGCGGGTTCCGGAACAGCCGCACGTCCAGCGACGGGAAGGTCAACCGCCGTTCCAGTACCACGAACCCGATCAGGATGGCGACCGAGGCGAACAGCGGTCCCCACGCGGTCGGCGCCCGGAAGCCCTCGTCTCCGATCTGGATGATGCCGTAGACCAGGGCCACCAGCCCGGCGATGGACAGCAGCACGCCTGCGACGTCCACCCGGCCCGGCCTGGGGTCACGGGACTCGGGCACAATCAACCCGACGGCGACGATCCCGGCCAGCACGACCGGTACATTGATCATGAAGACCGAACCCCACCAGAAGTGCTCCAGCAGCAGCCCGCCCACGATCGGTCCGACCGCTACGCCGAGCCCGACCGCGCCCGCCCAGATCCCGATCGCCCTGGCCCGCTCGCGCGGATCGAATACGTTCGAAATGATCGACAGCGTCGCCGGCATCACGGCCGCGCCGCCGACGCCCATCGCCGCTCGGGCCGCGATCAGCTGAGCGGGGTCCTGCGCATATCCGGATGCGAGCGATGCGAGGCCGAACAGGGCCAGGCCGAGCAGCAGGCTCTTCTTGCGCCCCCACCGGTCGCCTACCACTCCCCAGGTGAACAGCAACCCGGCGAAGACCAACGTGTAGGCGTTGACCGCCCACTCCAACTGACTCTGCGTCGCGCCCAGGCCACGGTGCGGATCGGCGATCACCCGCAAGGCGACGTTGAGCACGGTGTTGTCGAGGATCACGACGACGAGGCTGACCACGAGGACGCTGAGAACGGCCCAGCGTCGCGGGTGGCCGGTATGTGGTGGAACTTGAGCCACGCTCTTCCCCCGATTCAATACGGTACGGTTTCGTATTGCACGAGCCTAAGGGCAACCGGCGCGATACGGAACCGTTCCGTAAAGAAAGTGAGTCTCACCACGCCGGTGTGGGGTGCAGCCTCTTGATCAACATGAGCGCGGCGGAGTCGTCGATGCGCACCGACTGGCCCGGCTCGACCGTCCGCCGGTCGTAGCTGATCCCCCGGCCATCCGGCAGGTACCCGCGGCGCAGGTACAGGCGCAGCGCCGGCCCGTAGTCCGCGTACAGCCCGCAGCCCAGGCCGGCCCGGTCGCAGCGCTGGGCGATGGTCTGCTCGGCGGCGTCCATCAGCGCGGTACCCACGCCGCGGCGCCGGTACGCCGGGAGCACATTGAAGTCCACGATCTCCGGGATACCCTCGTTGCGGAACGGGGCATAGTCGCTGTGCCACAGCACGCAGACATACCCGAGCGGTTGGTCCTCCCACTCGGCCAGAAACACCAGCCTGTGTCCGGATCGCTGCTCGGCAAGGTACCGCTGGTACTGCGCCACGCTCTTGCCGGGCCAACCGACAGCGGCGAAGGCGGCCGCAAGCCGGTGCGGGTCGCGCGGGGTCAGCTCCCGGATGTGCGGTGCCTCGGTACGCATCGAGGTCCAGTCTGCCGCAACCGCGCCGGCAGGCGCCGGCGGGAAGGGGCGTACGTGGCGGTGTCCATCCAGGACCACACCGGGCGGTGGCTGTCCCATTTCACCCGTGCCGGATATCCGGATGCCCAACCTCTCGCCGCCGGCGTGGAGGGTGCGGTGTACCGCCTCGGTGGCGGGATGATCGGCAAGGTCTGGGAACGCCGCCGGGTGCCAGAACTCCTTGCCATGCAAGGGTTCTACGCCGACGTCGCGAGTGCCGGCGTGCCGTTTGCGACCCCGGTGGTCGTCGCGGTGGAGGAGGTCGACGGCACCGCGGTCAGCTATGAACGGGAACTCGCCGGAGAGCCGTTGCAGCGCCGCTTGTCCGCCGACGACCGGGCACTGGATCCGGCCGCGATCGACTGCCTGGTCGCTGTGTTGCGGGCCCTGGCCGGCGTCGCCGGTACCGAGAACATGCGCCGGCTCGCCGTACTCGATGAACAGCAACCGTTCTGGGCCGGTGCGGCGGACTTCTCCAGCGCGCTGGTCGCCCTGCTGCTCCGCCGGGCGGCCCGCTTCGGCGACCTGCTGCGCTCACACGTACCCGATTTCGACGACCGGCTCGGTGAGTTGGCACAGCGGCTGACCCGGTTGCCACCGGTGGCCCCGACCGTACTGCACGGCGACCTGTTCGGACCGAACATTCTGGTGGATGAGGCGGCCAGGCCGACCGCGGTCCTGGACTTCGGCTTCCTCACCACCGCCGGCGATCCACGGTTCGACGCCGCGATCAGTGCGGCCGTGATGAACATGTACGGCCCGCATGCCGCGCAGATCACCGGCCAGCTCACCCGACGGTTGGCCGACGAACTCGGCTACCCGGTCGAGGTGCTGGTGCTCTACCGCGCCGCGTACGCCGTGGCGACCAGCAACGCCTTCACCAGCGACGGCAGCGACGGCCACTTCGCCTGGTGCGTCGCGCAACTGGCCAGCCCCGAGGTCAGCGACGTGCTCAGGCGCCGACCGTCTCCATGATCTCGTCGCTCACGTCGAAGTTCGCGTAGACGTTCTGCACGTCATCGCAGTCTTCCAGGGCATCGATGAGACGGAACACCTTGCGCGCGCCGTCCTCGTCCAACGCCACCGTCACGCTCGGGACGAAGGAGGACTCGGCCGACTCGTACTCGATGCCGGCGCTCTGCAACGCCGTGCGTACCGCCACCAGGTCGGTGGGTTCAGAGACCACCTCGAACGCCTCGCCCAGGTCGTTGACCTCCTCGGCACCGGCGTCCAGCACGGCGCCGAGCACGTCGTCCTCGGAGAAGCCGGCGTGCGGGACGAGCACCACACCCTTACGGGTGAACAGGTATGCCACGCTTCCGGCGTCGGCGAGGTTGCCGCCGTTGCGGGTCAGCGCGATGCGCACCTCCGTCGCGGCCCGGTTCCGGTTGTCGGTCAGGCACTCGATGAGCAGCGCGACGCCGCTCGGGCCGTACCCCTCGTAGGTGACCGTCTGATAGTCGGCCGCGCCCGCCTCCTGGCCGGAACCGCGCTTGACCGCCCGGTCGATGTTGTCGTTGGGTACCGAGTTCTTCTTGGCCTTCTGGATCGCGTCGAACAGCGTCGGGTTGCCGGCCGGGTCTCCACCGCCGGTGCGCGCCGCCACCTCGACGTTCTTGATCAGCCGGGCGAAGAGCTTGCCCCGCTTGGCATCGACGACCGCCTTCTTGTGCTTGGTCGTCGCCCACTTCGAGTGCCCGGACATGTCAATCCTCCGACCGTGCCGCGTGATCCACCTCGCGCGCCATCTCCACGAAGAGCCGGTGTACACGAAGATCACCGGTCAACTCTGGGTGGAAGGCGGTCGCGAGCAGACTCCCCTGCCGAACCGCGACAATCCTACCGTCCGGGGCAGCGCCCGACTGGGGCGTGCTCGCCCGGGGCGCGCCAGTACTGGCGACCCGGCCCAGTACCGCGACCCCGGGGCCGACCCGCTCCACCCAGGGCGCCCGGATGAACACCGCGCGCAACGGCTCGGCCGCCGCGCCGGCGCCACCGAGCCCGCCGAGCACCACCGGCGCCTCGAACGAGTCGACCTGGCGACCGAAGGCGTTGCGCCGCACGGTCATCTCGATACCGCCGAAGCCGACCTGGTCCGGCCGGCCGTCGAGTACCTCGGCGGCGAGCATCACCATCCCGGCACAGGAGCCGTACCCGGGCATGCCGCCCGCGATGCGCTTGCGGATCGGGTCGGTCAGGCCGAAGTCGAGCGCCAGCTTGCTGATCGTGGTGGATTCGCCGCCCGGGATCACCAGGGCCGCCACGTCGTCCAGCTCGCTGGGGCGGCGTACCGGTCGGGGCCGGGCGCCGCAGGCGGCCAGCATCCGCAGGTGCTCGCGTACGTCGCCCTGCAGCGCGAGCACCCCGATCGACGGCTGCCCGCTCACCAACCGCGCTCGGCGAGACGGTGCGGCTGCGGTACATCGGCCACGTTGATTCCGACCATCGCCTCGCCGAGTCCCCGGGAAACCTTCGCGATCACGTCAGGATCGTCGTAGAAGGTGGTCGCCTTGACGATCGCCTCGGCACGCTTGGCCGGGTCACCGGACTTGAAGATGCCCGAGCCGACGAAGACACCGTCGGCGCCCAGTTGCATCATCATCGCGGCGTCCGCCGGGGTGGCGATACCGCCCGCGGTGAACAGCACCACCGGCAGCGTGCCGGTCTCGGCGACCTCGCGAACCAGGTCGTACGGCGCCTGCAGCTCCTTGGCGACGGTGTAGAGCTCGTCCCGGGACAGCCCGACCAGCCGGCGGATCTCCGCCCGGATCTGGCGCATGTGCGTGGTCGCGTTGGAGACATCCCCGGTGCCCGCCTCGCCCTTGGAGCGGATCATCGCCGCACCCTCGGCGATGCGGCGCAGCGCCTCGCCCAGGTTGGTCGCCCCGCAGACGAAGGGCACCGTGAAGGCCCACTTGTCCACGTGGTGCGCGTAGTCGGCCGGGGTCAGCACCTCGGACTCGTCCACGTAGTCCACGCCGAGCGCCTGGAGCACCTGCGCCTCGACGAAGTGGCCGATGCGGGCCTTGGCCATCACCGGGATGGAGACCGCACGGATGATCCCGTCGATCAGGTCGGGGTCGCTCATCCGGGCCACCCCGCCCTGTGCGCGGATGTCCGCCGGTACCCGCTCCAGCGCCATCACCGCGACGGCGCCGGCGTCTTCGGCGATCTTCGCCTGCTCCGGCGTGACCACGTCCATGATCACGCCGCCCTTGAGCATCTCGGCCATGCCCCGCTTGACCCGAGCGGTACCCGTGACCGAAGGCTGGGCGGGCGTGGGCTGGTCGGAGATCTGCTGATCGGACATGGCAACCAGGCTATCGCCGGGTGGACCTCGGGCAGAGCGCCAATCAGACCTCGGTGGCCTCACGATCGTCGGGGTGGTCGGCATCCTCGCCCGGTGCATCCTCGCCCGGTGCATCCTCGGCAGGACCATCGGCGTCCAGGATCGGGTCGTCCACGTCGAAGTAGCTGGGCTCCGGGTGCTTGCGGGCCAGTCGCAGCACGCGTACCAGCCGACGGCGCCGTACCGCGAGGGCGTCCCGTACCAGGTCGTTGTGCACCTGCCGGGCCAGCGCCACCCGCCGGCTGGCCGCCACCGCCTGCGCCGCGACGACCTCT
>JAFMQQ010000380.1 GCA_017354595.1 Micromonosporaceae bacterium | reverse complement strand
TTGCGGGTGCCGGAGCTGGGGCTCGAACCGGCGGGAAACGCCATGAGACCAGCATTTCCTCCGTACCCCCGGCCGATCAAGGGCAGACACGGGTTAAATTCAACGCCGCTCCATGATCGGCTTCTCGGCTCCGTCTGGTCGGCTGGGCTCCGCCCGGCTTGCCTGCCCGCCTGGTCCGCCGTGTCCGCCTGGTCCGCCGTGTCCGCCTGGCCCGGGTCGGCGACGGGTAACGTGTGCGGGCGTGACGAGCACACCACCGCCGGTTGCGAAGAGGCTTCCACACGAGCGCACTCACCATGGCGAGACGATCATCGATGAGTACGCATGGCTCGCCGACCAGGCCGACCCGGAGACGGTCGCGTACCTGAAGGCGGAGAACTCCTACACCCAGCAGCGCACCGCGCACCTGGACGGGCTGCGCGGCACGATCTTCAACGAGATCAAGGCGCGGACACAGGAGACCGACCTGTCGGTACCGGTACGCAAGGGACCGTACTGGTACTACAGCCGCACCGTCGAGGGCCTGCAGTACGCGATCCACTGCCGCCGGCCGGTGCAGCCGGGCGAGGTGGACCCACCCTCCACAGAGGACGGTACTCCGCTGCCGGGCGAGCAGGTGCTGCTGGACGGCAACCAACTCGCCGAGGGGCACGAGTTCTTCGCGCTCGGCACCCTGGACGTCTCGCCGGACGGGCAGTGGCTGGCGTACTCCACCGACTTCGCCGGCAACGAGCGGTTCACCCTTGCGGTGAAGAACCTGCGCACCGGCGAAGTGCTCGCCGACACCATCCCGGAGACCTACTACGGCTCCGCCTGGTCGGCCGATGCCGGCACGCTCTTCTACGTCACCGTCGACGACGCGTGGCGCCCGTACCGGGTCTGGCGGCACATCATCGGCACCGAGGTGAGCACGGATCAGGTGGTGTACGAGGAGGCCGACGAGCGCTTCTGGGTGGGTGTGGAGCTGACCCGCTCGCAGCGGTACATCCTGATCGAGGCGCACAGCAAGCTCAGCTCCGAGGCATGGTACCTGCCGGCCGACGCGCCGGACGCCGCGCCGACCCTGATCGCGCCGCGCCGGCAGGGGGTGGAGTACTCGATCGAACACCAGGACGACCTTTTTCTGGTACTGCACAACGACAGCGCGCTCGACTTCGCCCTCGCATCGACGCCGGTCGACTCGCCCGGCGAGTGGAGCACGCTGGTGGAGCACGTGCCGGGGACCCGGCTGCTGGCGGTCGACGCGTTCCGCGAGCACCTCGTACTGACGCTGCGCCGGGACGGGCTGACCGGACTCCGGGTGCTGCCGGCCGCCGGCCAGCCGTACGACATCTCGTTCCCCGAGGCGCTGTACACGGTCGGAGCCGGCGAGAACGACGAGTACGACACCACCAGCTTCCGGTTGGGGTACACCTCTCTGGTCACCCCGGACTCGGTCTACGACTGCGACCTGGCGACCGGCGCGCTGACGCTGCGCAAGCGCCGGCCGGTGCTGGGTGGGTACGACCCCGACGGGTACGAGCAGTACCGGGAGTGGGCGGTCGCCGACGACGGTACCCGGGTGCCGATCTCGGTGGTGTGCCGCCGGGGTACGCCCCGGGACGGCTCGGCGCCGTGCGTGCTCTACGGGTACGGCGCCTACGAGATCTCGATGGACCCGTGGTTCTCGGTCTCCCGGCTGTCTCTTGTGGACCGTGGCGTGGTATTCGCGGTGGCGCACATCCGCGGCGGCGGCGAGATGGGCCGGGCGTGGTACGACAACGGCAAGCTGCTCGCCAAACGCAACACGTTCACCGACTTCGTCGCCTGCGCCCGGCACCTGGCGAAGTCGGGCTGGACCTCGGCGGGTCGCCTGGTGGCCCGGGGCGGTTCGGCCGGCGGCCTGCTGATGGGTGCGGTTGCGAACCTGGCACCGGAGGCGTTCGCCGGCATCGTGGCGCAGGTACCCTTCGTGGACGCGCTGAACACGATCCTGGATCCCTCGTTGCCGTTGACGGTCACCGAGTGGGAGGAGTGGGGCAACCCGCTGGAGGATCCCGAGGTGTACGCGTACATGAGGTCGTACACGCCGTACGAGAACGTGTCCGATGTGGACTATCCGGCGATCCTCGCGGTGACGAGCCTGAACGACACCCGGGTGCTGTTCCACGAGCCGGCCAAGTGGGTGGCCCGGCTGCGCGCGCTGGCGCCCCGGGCGGATGTACTGCTGAAGACGGAGATGGAGGCTGGGCACGGCGGTCCGTCGGGCCGGTACGACGCCTGGAAGGAGGAGGCGTTCGTAGCCGCCTGGATCCTCGATCGCCTCGGCATCGCCTAGCGATCGCAGCACCCTGTCGGCCGGCTGTGGCATGAGGTGGCCGACGTGATGACCGAGCAGTCCGCGCTGTTGGAGCGGGTGGAACGCGCGGTCGGGTTGCTGAGGCTCGATGTGGCTGTCGAGCCCTGAAGCGCCGCTGGCGGTCCGGCCGCGCGAGTACCGTCCGGGGCGCGGCCGGGCACAACACGCAAGGTCGGCCGACCGTCCACAAGAGATGGTCGGCGGTATTCGCGCAGCCACGGGTGGCACTCCGACAGTGTCCGGCCGTTTTGTCGGTGCCCACTTGTATGTTGCTGCCATGTCGGGTCAGTCTCCGCATGACGCGGTGTTCCGCCGGATTCTGGGTGAGCCGGCGAATGCGGCATCCGAGTTGCGCGCGGTACTGCCGGATCTGCTGGTCGACCGGCTGGAGCTGGAGCATCTGGCCCGGGTATCGGGCAGTTTCGTCGATGCCGCGCTGCGATGGCGCCACTCCGACCTGCTGTTCACCGTCCCGCTGCACGGCCGCGAGGCGTTCATCTACGTTCTGGTGGAGCATCAGAGCAGCGACGACGCGTTGATGCCGTTCCGGATGCTGCGTTACGTGGTCCGCATCTGGGAGCACTACCTCAGTGAGCATCCCGACGCCACCCGGCTTCCGGTGGTCATCCCGCTGGTCGTGCACCACAACCGACGCCCGTGGGCCAGTTCGACCCAGTTGCTGGACCTGCTCGATCTGGACCCAGATGCCGTTGACGCGCAGCAGGATTACCTGCCCCGGTTCCGGTTCATCCTCGATGACCTGGCCCGCCTCGACGAACTGGCGCTGCGAGCCCGGCCACTGACCCCACCGGCGCGGATCACCCTGCTGCTACTCAAGATCGCCGCCGGGAGCCCCGAACTCGCCGCCGACCTGCACCGCTGGGCCGATGACCTGCGGGCGATCCTGGACCGGCCCGGCGGCACCGAACAGTTCGGCGCCCTGCTGAGATACATTGAGCTGGTCGGCCACATCACCAACGACCAGCTGCACGACCTGATCACCACTCTCGGCCCCGAAGCAGAGGAGGTCTACATGACCATCGCCGAGACGCTCCGCGCCGAGGGTGAGGCCCGCGGCCGCGCGGAGGGTGAGGCCCGCGGCCGCGCCATCGCGCTGGTGCAGCTGCTGACCCTGAAGTTCGGTCCGCTCCCCCAGACCATCCTCGACACCGTGCACGCCGCCACCACCGATCAGCTCGAAACCTGGATCGCCCGCGTCCTCACCGCAGACACGCTCGAGCAGGTCGTCTGCTGAAACAGGCGTAGCACTTGCTACTCCTCAAGCAACGCCCGGTGACCACCGTCTCCCAGAGGTCGCGCCAGCGCGCCGTGACGGTGCATGCTACCGCGCCCCTGGTGACCAGTCGGCACGATAGCTTGTCCAGTCTGCAGCGGTGGCGGCGAAGTCCACATACATGGCGACCCCGAAGCCGTTGCGCTGCGGATGCGGGCCTAGCGCCAGCCGCACCCCGCGCAGCGCGGCCGCCACAGTCTCCGCACTCTCGTGGTGGGTTACGCGGTGGTCATGGTACGCCGGCACGCCGATCAGCAGATCCACATTGGACGGTACGCACGCCAGCGCCTCCGCTGTCGCCCGGCGCACGTACCCGGCGTAGCTATCCTGTGTCGGCAACCCCGTGTCGTACGCCATCAACGCGACCTGGTCCACCCGCAGCGCCACCTGGTGCAGGTACCCGCCGTTCCAGGCGGCCAGCCGGTCGGGCACGGTCCGACCGTACCCGAC
>JAFMQQ010000379.1 GCA_017354595.1 Micromonosporaceae bacterium | reverse complement strand
GACCAGCCGGCAGCGGGCCAGCCGGAGCGGCCGCGGCCGTCGGCTCGGCATCCGGTACCGGCGCGGCCGGCCAGGCTTCCGGCGGCGCGGCAGAGACATAACCAACTGGAGGTGGCGCGATGGGGCTGACCACGCGGGCGGCGATCATGCGGTCGGCGCCGGGCGACTGGGAGATCGCCGAACTGGAGCTGGACGGACCGAGGGATGGCGAGGTTCTGGTCCGGTTCATGGCCTCCGGGCTGTGCCACTCGGATGAACACGTGGCGACCGGTGACGCTCCGGTGCGCTTCCCGCTGGTCGGCGGCCACGAAGGCGCCGGCGTCGTGGAGGCGGTCGGCGCCGGGGTGAGCCGGGTCAAGGTGGGCGACCACATCGTCACCTCCTTCATTCCGGTCTGCGGCACCTGCCGGTACTGCTCGACCGGGCACCAGAACATGTGCGTGGAGGGCAACCGGGCCGCGGTCGGCTGCCTGCCCGACGAGACATTCCGGTTCCACATCGCCGGCGGGGCAAGCGGCGGCGGCGAGGATCTGGGCGGGATGTGCGTGCTGGGCACCTTCTCGCAGTACGCGGTCATCTCCGAACACTCCTGCGTCGCGGTCGACCCGGAGGTCCCGTTCGACGTGGCGGCACTGGTCGGTTGCGGTGTGGGTACCGGCTGGGGCTCGGCGGTCTACGTGGCCGGCGTACGCGCCGGGCAGACCGCGGTCATCTTCGGTGTCGGCGGGGTCGGGATCAACGCGGTGCAGGGCGCGCGGTACGCGGGCGCCCGCAACGTGATCGCGGTGGACCCGGTGGAGTTCAAGCGGGAGAGCGCGAAGCTGTTCGGCGCCACGCACACCGCGACGCCGGGCGAGCAGGCACAGCAGCTGGTCACCCAGGTGACCGACGGGGTCGGCGCCGACCACGCGATCCTCACCGCCGGCCTGGTGACCCAGGAACTGGTCGAGCAGGCGGTGGCGATCATCGGCAAGGGCGGCCAGGTGACGGTCACCGGGATCCCGAAGTGGGGCCAGGCCGCGCTGCAGGTCGGCATGATGGTCGGCCCGCAGAAGCGGCTCTCGGGTGTGCTCTTCGGCGGTACCAACCCGCTGTTCGACATCCCGCGACTGCTGACGATGTACCGGTCGGGCGACCTGAAGCTGGACGAGATCATCACCCGTCGGTACACATTGGACCAGATCAACGAGGGCTACCAGGACATGCGCGACGGCAAGAACCTGCGCGGCGTCATCATCCACGAGCACTGAATCTGCGGGTACCGACATGCCGAACGCGATCCTCGATCCGACCGGGCGGACCAGCCACCGCGCGCCGGCCGTGCTCGCCAAGCGACCGGCCGACCTCTCCGGTGCGGTGATCGGACTGCTGGAGAACACGAAGAAGAACGCCGTGGAGTTCCTCGGCGAGCTGGGCCGGCTGCTGGTGGAGCGGCACAACGCGGCCGGTACCGTGCTGCGCACCAAGACGAACTTCGCCCTGCCCGTCTCGGACGAACTGCGCGACGAGTTCGCCCGCGACTGCGCGGTGGTGATCACCGGTGTCGGTGACTGCGGTTCGTGCAGCGCCTCCGCGGTCGCCGACGGCGTGACCTTCGAGCGGGCCGGGGTACCGGCGGTGGTCATCTGCAGCGACGCCTTCCGTACCACCGCGGACGCGATGGCGCAACGGCAGGGCGCGGCCGGGTACCGCTACCTCACCACGCCGCACCCGGTGGCGCCACTGGCTCCGGACCAGATCAGGCAGCGGGCCGAGCAGCTGCTGCCCCAGGTGGTGGAGATCCTGATTGGACAGTCCACAGTAGAGGGAAGCGCGTGAGCTCGGAGCCGGGTGCGGCGCCAGATCCCGACGAGGCGCAGCGGGCGATCGAGTACTGCTACGCGCGCGGCTGGTCGGACGGGCTGCCACTGGTACCGGTATCCCAGCCGCTGCTGGACGAGTTCCTGGCCCAGACCGGCCGGGACCCGGACGAGGTGATCGGCGGCCTGCCGCACGTGGGCCGGGAGGTGACCGTCGCCATCGCGGCCATCAACGCGGCGATGGCCGGGTGCCGGCCGGAGTACTTCCCGGTCGTACTCGCCGCCTGGGACGCGCTGCGCAAAGACCGCGCCGCCTCAGGCGGTGGCTGGCAGTCCACCAGCGGCCCGGCGCCGCTGATCGTGGTCAACGGACCGGTCCGCACCGAACTCGGGATCAACGCCACCGGTGGCGTCTTCGGGCCCGGCTTCCGCGCCAATGCCACCATCGCCCGGGCGATCGGGCTGATCGTCCGAAATGGACTGGGCATCGAGCCGCAGGTGCTGGAGCAGGCGACCCAGGGACTGCCCGGCCGGTGGTCGATCTGCATCGGGGAGAACGAGGAGCAGAGCCCGTGGCCGCCGATGGCGGTCGACGCCGGGCTGCCGGCGGGTACCAGCGCCGTCTCCGCCATGCTGCTGCGTACCGCCGAGTTCGTGGACAACCGGCACACCAACGATCCGGAGCAGCTGCTCTGGGATTTCGCCGACACCATCTCCCGCTCCGGGGCACTGATCTTCCGGGACACCTCGGTCGGCATCGTCTTCGGCCCGGAGCACGCCCAGTTGCTGGCCGGCGCCGGGTTCAGCAAGGCGGATGTGCAGGCGTGGTTCGTTGAGCACTGTGGACGGACCGCCGCCGACCTGCACCGCGCCGGCAAGGACGGGGTGAACGAGAAGACGGTGCGCTATGCCGCCCAAAGCACTGCCGCGGAGACGGCGGACGGACAGTTCCACCGGATCCTGCCATCGGCGGCGGCGGTACCGATCGCGGTGGCCGGCGCCCGGAACGCGGCGATGTCGATGGTGGTCCGGGTCTTCGGTCTCTGGTCCGGCCAGTCGGTGGCCATTGCCGAGGTTCCGGTACAGGAGGCAGCGCGATGATCGACGCCGGCAAGCTGGATACGGTACGGGAGACGCTGGCCGCCGACGGGTACCTGCTGGATGTCCGGGAGGCGGATGGCCGGGTGGCGGTGGCGATCTCGGCCACCCCGGACGCCTGCGAGGACTGCCTGGTACCCAAGCCGCTGATGGCCGACATCCTGCGCGATGCCCTCGGCGTGGATACCGATGCGATCGACCTGACCTACCCCAATGACTGACGCGCTCCCCACACCGGAACAGACGCGGGTCGACCCGTTCCCCGATGGTACACAATGGATGGTCGGCCGGACCGCGATCGTCACCGGCGGTGGCTCCTCCGGCGAGGTCGCCGGGGTCGGGTACGCGATCAGCCGGCTGTTCGCCAGGCACGGCGCGCGGGTCGCGGTGGTGGACCGGGACGCCGCAGCGGCCGGTGTCACCGTCGATGAGATCCGCGACGCGGGCGGCGAAGCGTTCCCGGTGATCGCGGATGTCACCCGGGACGAGGAGTGCGCCGGGGTGGTGAAGCGGACCCTGGAGCGGTACGGCGCCGTGGATGCTCTGGTCAACAACGTCGCCTCCGGTGACCGGGCCGGCGTGCTGGAGGTCACCCCGGAGCACTGGGAGCAGCTGCTGTCCATGAACCTCACCACCGCATGGCTGATGACCCGTCATGCCACCCAGGCGATGGGTCCGGGTGGCGCTCTGGTGTACGTCTCCTCGGTCGCGGTCAGCCGGGGTGGCCCCGGCACCGTGTACGGCGTGGCGAAGGCGGGCGTGGAGAACCTCACCCGGGGTACCGCCACCACGCTCGGCCCGCAGGGTATCCGCGCCAACTGCGTACAGCTGGGCGAGGTGTGGACCTCCTTCGCCGCCCGCGGGCTGACCCAGCAGTGGCGGGCGCGCCGGGCGCGCGGTGTGGCGCTGGGCAAAGAGGGCAACGCGTGGGATGCCGCGTACGCGGCGCTCTTCCTGGCCAGCGACCGGGCCCGCTGGATCTCCGGCCAGGTGCTCACAGTGGACGGTGGCGGGCCCTACTACGGACCGCCCCGAGGCTGAGGGGAGAAGCGATGAGACTGGCGGGCAGGGTGGCGCTGGTGACCGGGGCATCCTCCGGTATGGGCGCGGCGACCGCCGCCGCACCGGCGGCGCAGGGCGCGGCGGTCTGCGTCGCCGGGCGGCGCGCCCACCGGCTCGCCGAGGT
>JAFMQQ010000056.1 GCA_017354595.1 Micromonosporaceae bacterium | reverse complement strand
GGCCGGACGCAGGGCAAGCATGCAGCGGATACCTCGTTGAGCATGATGGCTTCCGGCTGCTGCTCGACCCCGGCTACGCCGTCGTGCCGCGGTTGCTCGAACTCGTCACCGCCGACCAGATCGATGCCGTATTCATCAGCCACCGGCATCCCGACCACTGTGCCGACCTGAACCCCTTGCTCCGGGCGCGGACGCTCCGCGACAAACCGTCGGCGCCCGCGCTACCGGTGTACGCGCTGCCCGGCGCGACCGACGCGGTGCTCGCGCTGGACCGGCCGGGGATGTTCGACGAGTCCTATCTGCCGCACCAGCTCATTGTGGAGAGACCATTCGCGATCGGACCGTTCCAGGCGGAGACCCGGCTGCTGTCGCACTGGGTACCCAACATCGGCGTGCGGCTGCTGGCCGGTGGGCGGGTGCTGGCATACACCGGGGACACCGGCCCGGTGCCCGAGGTGGTGGATCTGGCCCGGGATGCCGACGTACTGCTGGCGGATGCGAGCTACCCGGACGAGGTACCCGAGGACTCGCGGCAGTACCTGGGCAGCGCGCGTGAGGCGGGCCGGCAGGCGCACGCGGCAGGAGTCGGCTGCCTGCTGCTGACGCACCTGTTGCCGGGTACGGACACCGCGGCGTCCCGCGCCGCGGCCGGCGAACAGTACACCGGCCTGATCGGGATCGCCTCAGCCGGACTGACCACCGAGGTTCACTGAGCCACCGAGGTTCACTGAGCAGGTCGCTCCACAGTGGACAAGCCGCCGGTGTGGTCGGCGGGACGGTGCCGTTGGCGCGGGCCCGTGCGGCTGGTTGGCGGGCCCGTGCGTCTGGCGGGCCGGGTCGGGTACCCGGCACGGACCTCGCCGTTACGCGGGCGCAGGGATACGGGTTAGGCACTGGTGAGGGGCGGCAGGCGACCCAGCCGGTGGGAACGCGGCAACTGACACCCATCCGCAGCCGTACGCCTCTCCGAACCTGGGTTAGAACCAGCCAGGCCCGATGGATTGGTGGGTGGCATGACTGTTGAGGACGTCTCCGTCCGGCCGTCCCGCGCGCTCGCCGTCCGGGGTACCGCCCGGCCGGCCGCGACCTGCCTGTCGGTACCGGATCCCGCGCAGCCGCTGCCGGATACCGCGCAGCGGGCGGTCCTGCTGCCGACCCAGCCCGAGCCGGGCCCGCCTGCTCCGGTCCGGGCAGACCCGGTGCAGCCCGGGTCCGTGCCGGCCGGGTCGGTGCCGGCCGGACAGCAGCGGACTTCGGTGATCCATGCCTATCTGCGTTCGCACACCGGCGCGGTGTACTGCATCGATTACCCTGAATCACCTCATACCGAAGCGAACGGGCTCAACGACCGCGGCGAGGTCACCGGCTTCTACACTCTCGACGGGCAGGTGCACGGCTACCTCCGTGGCGCCAACGGGTGGTACACCACCTTCGATGTCCCGGATGCCGCCGAGTCGACCACCGAGCCGTTGGGGATCAACAACGAGGGGCAGGTCGTCGGCGGTTACCTGGATCCGGACGGCGTCGGGCACGGCTTCCTCCGCGACCAGTGGGGCCGGATCGGCAGCCTGGACGTACCCGGGGCGACGAGCACCCTGGCCACCGGCGTGAACGACCGCGGCGAGGTGGTCGGTGCCTTCCAGGATCCGGACGGCGTCATCCACGGCTTCCACCGCGATCCGGGAGGCCGGTTCAGCACCATCGACGTGCCCGGCTCCCGGCTGACCATCGTGTCCCGGGCCAACGACAAGGGCCAGATCATCGGTGTGTTCAGTCAGACCTGCGCCGAGTTCCCCACCCCGCCTGGCGAGACGCACGGGTTCGTGCTTGACGCGCGAGGGTACTCACTCTTCGAGGTTCCGGGCGGCGCCGATCCGGCACCCAACGGCATCACCGATGCCGGGCGGATCATCGGCGGATACACCAACCAGGACGGCGTGATCGGCGTCTTCGAGCTCTCCGGTCACCGGTTCCGTACCTTCATCGTGCCGGTCGCGAAGTCCTTGTGTCCGGCGTACGACATCAATGACCGGGGCGATGTCGTCGGCGTGTATGACACCGACGACGTGCGTACCGGCGCCGCGGGCTCCCCGCATTCATAATCATCCGGTCCGGCGGGGAGCCCGTGGCGCGCCCGGCGAGGGCGCGCCGACCCGACCAGCGTGGGCCGGCGGGCGCCGTGTGTCCGGTGCCACTGATTCCGCGCTCGGCTAATCCGAAACGAGCCCACCATCCGTATACCCGGATATCACCCAGATCGGAGGGCACGTTGCGGACAGCGACGGTGGTTACGCGGAGCGGATTTGCGGTACGGCCGCAGAGCCGCCGCCGACCGGTACCGGGACGGCCGATGCTCGACGCAATCCGCCCGGCACGCCATGATATGCGGGTGCCTCGCCCGGAGTCCGGTCGGTGGGCCCCGCCCCACCAGGCGCACGGTATCGATGACGAGCCGATGCGTGCGCTGTACGCGCAGCACGCGAACGCCCTGCTGAGCTTCGTTTCGCGCCTGGTCGGTGGCGACCGGCAGCGCGCCGAGGACATCGTGCAGGAGACGCTGCTGCGGGCCTGGCGCAACTCCGACAAGGTCGATCTGCATGGCGGGAAGACACTCCGCCCCTGGTTGATCACTGTGGCGCGCCGAATTGCCATCGACGACTATCGCAGTGACAACGCTCGTCCCGAAGAGGTCTACGACGTCGATCTCAACGACTTCTCCACCCGGGACGAGACCGAGCACATGGTGCGGTCGATGACGGTGATGGAGGCGTTGCGCGAGCTGAGCCCACCGCACCGCGAGATCTTGCTGCACACGTACTTCTACGGACGTACCGTGGCGCAGGCGGCCGATCTGCTGGGGCTGCCGCTGGGGACGGCGAAGTCCCGCGTGTACCACGGCCTGCGCGCGCTGCGTAACCAGCTTGAGCAACGGGGGGTGACCGGATGAGCGGCTGCGCCGAGGGGCGCGAGGAGCTGGCCTCCTACGCCCTTGGATTGCTTGACGAGCCGGAGAACCTCCTGTTCGAAGCGCATCTCGCGGAGTGCTCCGGATGCGCCCGGGAGCTGGAGGACATCCTGCACACCGTCGAGGACCTGGCGCTGGTTGCCCGGGACGACGGCGCGATGGCCGAGCTGACCGCGATGGTGGAGCCGCATCCGCGGTTCGTGCCACGTGAGTCCATGCCGGAGCACCAGCCCGGTGCGGCCAGGCCGCGGGTACTGCGCAGGCGCGAGAACGCTCCGCCGAGCGGGTCCCCGGAACGGCAAGCAGCATTGCCGGCGGGCGAGATGCGACCACGCAAGCGGCCCAAGGGCTCGCCGTGGCGGGGCGTACGCCCGCGCACCCGGGTCGACGACTCGCCCCCCCGCCGCCGGATGCCGGCCATCGTGGCCGCCGCAGCTGTGCTGCTGGTCAGCGCCGGCCTGGCCCTGGTACTGATCGGGCCCGGCTCGAAGGATCAGAACGCAGCCCGGGCGGCCGAGTCGCCGATCGCTTCGGCCTCGACGAGTCCGGGACAGCGGTACCAGAACACCGACCCGCGCTCCGGAGCCCATGTCGATCTGGTCGTCTCCGGCGGCACGTTCGGCAGCCGGTTGCTGGTCACGATCTCCAAGGTGACCGGGCCGCGACGCTGCCGGCTGGTCACCGTCGACTCGACCGGAGCCACCGAGGTCGTCTCCAGCTGGCTGGTGCCCGCCTCGGGGTACGGCACCGCGGCCAACCCGGCACCGTTGCAACTGCAGGCCACCAGCGCGTTGACCGTGCACCAGATCGCCCGGGTGGAGGTGCAGCACGTCGACCCGGACGGCCGGCTCACCGTGCTGGTCGCCGTCCCGATCGGTTGACGGCAGGGGTTACGGGAACGGCCGCCGGTTGGTTTAACCGGAGCCCGATGAATATTGTCACGCATCTCTGTTGATCCCCGCGTACCTATTGCCCGTAGTTCAGAGCAACGTGCGCTTTTTCAACCGTCAGGGAGGATCGCGTGGCAACGAAGCCCCACACGGGACGGCGCAATGTTTTCGGGCGGGCGGTGGTTTTCTTCGCGGGTTGGCTCGTGCTCATCGCGGCCTGGCATGTGGTTACGGCGCAGCCTGCCAGTGCGGCAGTCCCGTACGGCTGCACGTCGACCTCATCCGGCCCGCTCTGCCCCTCGGACATCGATCTGGTGACGCGGGTGCAGCAGGCCTCGCTATGGGAGATCCCCGCCGGGGACATGGCACAGTCGCAGGCGGCCAGCCAGACGGTGAAGCAGGTCGGGCTGGAGCTGGCCAACGACCATCATTACCTGTTGGACGCGACCAAACAGATCGCGGGCCAGCTCGGGATCAGCTTGCCGACCCAGCCGAACAGCAGCCAGCAGGGTTGGCTGGCGGAGATGCGGCCCGAGACGGGCAACCTCTTCGACCAGACCTACGCCAACCGGCTGCGGGCGGCACACGGCGTCATCTTCGCAATCATCGCCCAGGTCCGGGCGGGTACCCGCAACGACCTCATCCGCGCCTACGCCGAGGTCGCGAACAAATACGTGCTGAAGCACATGAAGTTGTTGGAGAGCACCGGACTGGTGACCTACTCCGCGTTGCCGGCGGCGCCACCGCCCGGTGCTCCGGTGGTGGCGACCAATGCCGTCCCCGGTAGCCCGCCCACTCCCGGGTTTGTCTGGGCACTGCTCTTCATTGGTGTACTGCTGACCCTGGTCGCCGTCGTTCTGATGTTCCGGCGCGGACGACCACGCAGTGCGGCGTCCTGGTAGGACGGTTGCCCTGGCAGTAGCGAAGGCAGCGACCCGTACCCCGGCCGGAGGTGCTCACGCCCCGGCCCGGGTACGGGTGGCTGTCCACTATGGATTTGGTCGACCATTGGGCAAATTCATCGGCCCCGGGTTAATCCCGGCGGACCCCCAGCCCGTACTTCATAGCAACGTGCGGATATTCGACAAGCAGGGAGGATCGCGTGATGCCGCAGCCCAGGACGGGACAGCGGGCCACGGTGGCGTGCGCGGACTGCTCGTCTCCGTTGTCCTTGATGTACCGGATCGGGCGACCGCGTCATCGCGCGGCGTCCTGGTAGGAAGGTGCGAGGAGTGCGAAAGATCAAGTGGACTGTGGGCCCGCCGAAGCCACATCGGTGGCGCCGAAATCTCGTGGCGTCTGCGGTCGGCCTCTTGCTGGTCGGCGGTCTGGCTGCGATCGCTACAACCTTCGCCAATGCCGGGGTGCAGTCGAGCGCTGGTTCACAGGCCGGAGCGTATGGCACGAACCTGACCCTCAACCAGCTGTGCCCACCGGCCGCGCCGAGTGCGCAGGCACCCGCGCCGACAACCAATGCGCCGGCCAGTACTGCGCCGGCCAGCAGCCGGCCAACCGCCGGGGCCAGCAATTCCTCCTCACGTGCTGCCGCTCCCTCAGCGACAGCTTCGAACCGGAGGTTCCCATGGTTCTTCCGGTCGCCGACGCGCTTCAGCCGCCCTCCGGCTCCCAGCGGCGGGGCGTCCGCTCCGGCCGGGACCGGCGGCGCGCCTGCTCCGACCCCTTCCTCGTCGCTGCTGGTCGACTGCACCCAGGGCGCCGGTACAGCGGCGCAGGCATCCGACTACATCGACATCAGGCAGGTGGCGCCGAACGTTACGGCACCGCCGGCCACCACCAGCACCGGGTCCCGGGGTACGTTCAGTTCCCGTTGCGGTGCGCAAAATCACCGTGACTCGGACAACGTCGTCAACGCTCCGGGCAAGCTCAACGGTGCGGAGCACACACACGACTACTTCGGGAACACGATCGCCAGCGCGCTGCACAACAGCGATGCCGAACTGAACGCCGCGAGTACCACTTGCACCAACGGCGACAAGTCGGCCTACCAGGTGCCGAACCTGCGCCAGCTGGGCACGACCGAGCAGTTTGATCTCAACAAGCTCGGCGGTGCCCTGGACGGCAACGTTGGCAAGATCCTGGACCCGGTGTCGCTGACCATCCAGTGGCGCGGGAACCCGGTAAGCAAGGTCACGCCGTTGCCTCTGGATCTGCGCATGCAGGTGGGTGACGCGAAGGCGGCCGTCGAGAAGGGTCCGGCCAACCTGGTCGCGAAGTGGACCTGCCAGGGGTTCACGAACCGGATCACCCAGCAGTACCCGGAGTGCCCCGGCGGTTTCGGACTGACCCGGATCTTTGACTTCCCCAGCTGTTGGGACGGCAAGAACCTGGACAGCGCCGACCACCGCTCGCAGGTTGTCTTCCCGGACCCCGCCACCGGCGCCTGCCCGAGCGGGACCGTGACGATCCCGCAACTGCGGATGACCGCCGTGTACAACGTGCCACCTGGTCGCAGCTACGCGCTGGACGGCTTCCCGGCCGAGCATCACAACCCGCAGAACGACCACTCCGTGCTGATTGTGATCATGCCTGGAACTCTCGCCCAGACGGCCGCCAACTGCATCAACTTCGGAAGGACCTGCTGAGCCTGTGACAGATTGTCCGCCTGCCCTACCTGCCGAATGAAGAAGGAGCTGACGCGGTAGACGGACGCGGTAGATGCAACACCCCCCTCCTGTACCCCGGCCGGTTGGTGCCCCACCTCCGGCCGGGGTACGGTTTTATGTCCACAATGGACCACGACACCACGTGCCGGGCCGGTTGGTCAGATGGCGATCCAGCCGGTGACCACGGAGACGCCGGACGGAGTCCGGTAGCGCAACCGGAACGGCCCGTCGGGTACCGGGGTGACGGTGAAGACGCCGAGCTGGTCGGAGTCGACGGTGGCGCTGCGCCCGTCCCGCGGTTGTACCTCGATCCGGGTGGCGCAGGGCGGTACCAGCTGGCCGAGCAGCGCGTCGCCGGTGACCTCCAGCTCGATGGTCTGCGATGCGGAGGAGAACGTCAGGGCACGCAGCGGTGCGGTGTCGTTGCGGGTACCGGCCGGCTCGCACTGCGAGTCGTATGTCAACTCAGCCAGCTCGGCGTCCACATCGGACGGTACGAACGCCGCCCTGCCCGCGTCGACGAACTCGGCCGGCACCTGCTGAACGGCGCTCCAGGCCTGTTCGAGCCGGGCCAACAGCACGGTGTCATCGGTCCACCATTCGCCAGGCATGTAACTCACCCCCGTTACCGGCTTCCCGGTGCCTGGATATGAATGCCGCCATCGCCGGCGTGCGGCGCAGCTCTGCGAGGCAGCGTTCCCGGGTCGGTCCGATCGAGCCGACCTTCATCCGCAACTGCCGGGAGATCTGCGCGTATGGTGGGCGCGCCTCGTGGAACAGCAGCCCGAGCAGCGCCTGGCAGCGCCGCTGCAATTGGTTGAACGCCTGGCGCAGCACCATTTGCTGCTCCGCGCGCTCCAGCTCCTCCTCCACGATGTCGTACCCACCGTCCACACCGGACTCCACCTCGCCGGCGAGTTCGTTGTGCTGCCGTACCCGCAGCGTCAGCACCCGCAGGCACTCGTTGCCGGTGGTCCGGGCGAGCCAACCGGGCAGGGCGGCCGGCTCGCGGATGGTGTGCAGGTGCTGGAAGAGACTCAGCCACACGTTCTGCCCGACATCGTCGGCGTCCAGCCGGCCCAACCGGTACCGCTGGCAGATGCCCCAGACCAACGGCGCGTACCGTTCCACGATCTGGCTCCACGCCTCACCGTCACCGTCGCGGGCGGAGAGGACGAGCGCTACCACGGTCGGATCGTCCCGCATCCCGGAATCCTCCCCCCATCGCGGGTCCTACCCCTCGAAGAGCCGTACCGGAAAATCATCGGCCGGCTTGGCCGCGCGCTCGCGCAGTTCCGCGACGGCCCGCCAGGCCGATCTGTCCGGCTTGGTCAGCGCCGCCAGCTCGCCGGTGACGATTGCGGCCGCGAAGGATGTGCCAGACCAACGAGCATACCCGTGGAACGGCTGCGGTCGCTCTCCAGCCGGCCGGGGGATCTCCACGTGTCCCTTCAGGTAGGTGCTGACCACACCCTCGCCCTTGGCCATGTAGGTGACCCATGGCAGCAGCGGGCTGAACGGCGCCGGGCGCGGGCCATCGGGTCCCGGATCGAGGTCGGCGCCGACGGCGAGTACGTCATCCAGCGCGGCCGGCCAGAACGCGGTCTGCGGGGTCAGGAACGGGTGCACCGGGTTGCGTGCGTACTCGGCCGGATCGCCGTGGTTGCCGGCGGCCGCCACGATCACGATATCCGGCGCCAGTTGCTGGATCGCGCGCTGCAACACCATCGGCGGTTCGCCGTCGGCGGTGTAGCAGCCGAGCGAGAGGTTGAGGATCTGGACGCCGGAGTCACGGAAACGCACCAGCTTGTGGACGAAGTCCCAGACCGTCGTGGTGGCGTTCTCGTCGCCCAGGGTGTGCCGTACAAGCAACTCAGCCGCCGGCGCGTGGCGCAGGATCAGGCCGGCGATGAAGGTGGCGTGTCCGGCGAAGCGGCTGTAGAGCGTGCGGGGCTCGAGCAGGTCGGCCGGGCCGGCGAGGTAACGACCGGCCAGGTCCTGGTGCGGGTACAGCTGGGTGTCCAGCAGACCGACCCGGACACCGGTGCCACGGTCCATCGCGGACTCGGGTACCGGCCGCGGAACCGACGCCGGCTCGGGATAGAGGATGGCACCACCATCGATGTGCGGTGCACCGGTCACGTTGTGCAGGTGTCGGTTCTTGCCCATCGCCGGTACCCAACCGGCGCAGCTGGCCGCGAAGTCGTAACGCAGGCAGAACATCAGGTCGTCCAGCGGCGAGGTGTCCGCCCGCTTGCGCAGCCGTAGCACCTCCAGGATGTGGTCGTTGTCCCGATGCCCCATCCGTTCTGTCGCCGCCCGACGCAGTACCTCCGCCGCCCGGCCCAGTTGGCGCGGCGCGACCAGGGTGAGGTTCAGGTCGCGGTTGTCGGTCAGCTCGCAGGCGAGCCCGAACTCCCGCTGGATCCGGTCGCGTACCGCCGGCGCGTACGGGAGCGCGACGACGAACTCCTCGCGCTCGTATGACGCCACCGCGATCGGCTGGTTGTCGTTTGCCATCCGACGATCCCCCCTCATGCCCTTCGGTCAAGTCGTTGTACCCTTCACCACGACGGAGAGGGTCGCGATGTCGTTGATACGACGACCTGCAGGCACATTCTGCGCCGAACCCGCGGCGACCACAGCACTGGCCGATCGGGCCGGCGAAGCGCTCGAGGTGGCTGGTTCCGACCCGGCCCGCGCTGCCGCACTCGGCTCGGCGCTGGCTGCCCGCGCCGTGGCCGCCGGAGATCTGGCCGCCGCCTCGATCGCACAGCGGGCGCTCGGGCTGGCCGCGCTGCACACCAAAGATGTCGACGTGGCCATCGCGCACCTGCGCGAGGCGGTCACCCACGCGCGCCGCTGCGGCTCACCACGCCTGGCCGCGCAGGCGCGGATGACACTGGCCTTCGCGCACAGCTCGCGCGGCCGGTCCCGGCAAGGGCTGCGCGAGATCGAGACGGCGCTCGGCGACCTGGACGGCGTCGACCAGGCCCGCGCACAGGCACAACGGGCCGCGATCCTGCTGCAGCTGGGCCGGCGGGACGAGGCGCTGGAGGGGTACAACGCGACGCTGCCGGTACTTCGCGGGGCGCAGGACTGGACCTGGGTATGGCGGGTGCTGTCCAACCGGGCGGTGCTGCATGGCCAGCGGCTGGAGTTGGCCGCGGCCGAGGCGGACCTGCGCGAGGCGGCGCAATTGTGCGAGCGGTTGGAGCTGCGCACCTTCGCGGCGTACACACAGCAGAACCTGGGCTGGGTGGCGACGCTCGCCGGCGACGTACCGGCGGCACTGAGCTATCTGGACGATGCCGAGCGACGGTTGCGCGCGCTGGACTCGCAGATCGGTGTGGTCCTGCGGGACCGCGCCGAGCTGCTGCTCTCGGTGTACCTGGTCGCGGAGGCCCGGGCCGCGGCGCAGGAGGCGATCGCCGCGCTGGAGCACGAGCACCGGTACAACGTGTTGCCCGAGGCGCGGCTGCTGCTGGCCCGAGCGGCCACATTGGACGGTGACCCGGCGCTGGCGGTCGCCCAGGCGAGGCGGGCGGCGCTGGAGTTCCGCCGTCAGGGGCGCACCGACTGGTACGCGGCCGCGCGCCTCGCGGTGCTGATCTCCGGCGACGACCCAACCCCGCGCCGGGCCGGGCGGGCCGGATCCGGGCGGGCTGTGTTGCGGGAGGCGGAGCGGGTCGCCGAGACGCTGGAGGCGGCGCGCTGGTCCGCCTCGGCGATCGAGGCCC
>JAFMQQ010000378.1:3160-4084 GCA_017354595.1 Micromonosporaceae bacterium | reverse complement strand
ACTCCTCATAGAGGTGCAGGATGACCTCGATGTCGCACCGCGTCCGGAACTCATGCCCCCGCGCGCGCAGGCTGCTGCGCAGCTCCCGATGGTTGTAGATCTCGGCGTTGGCGACCAGGCAAATGTCCCCGGTACGGCTGTAGATCGGCTGTGCGCCGCCAGCGAGGTCGACGATACTCAGGCGCCGGGCGCCCAGCATTACCCGGGCGCCATGGTGGAACCCGTGGTCATCCGGTCCGCGGTGCAGCAGGCCCGCGGCCATCGACGCCAGCACGGCCGGGTCCGTGTCACCCGCGAGGCCAACAATTCCGCACACGTCAACGTCCCTTCTTCAACCCGACGGCGCCAGTCGCATGTGTCCACACTGGACGGTGTTCCGACGGACAACGGATGGGCCGGCGAGACCTCGGGTTCCCGCCCATGTCTCATCCGACGGTCGCGAGGGCGCGATCGCGGGCCAGCGCAGCCCGCACGGCGTTCCAGGCGAGCGCGTGTGCGGTGCGTTCGGTGTCCTCATCGCTGCCCAGGAAACGATTGCAGTGCAGGTGCGCCAGGTCCGCGGCGAGGCTGCTCCCGGCCGCTGCGGGGCCGGTCGGAAACCAGCCCGGGGTCACCTGGTCGGGTGGCGCGGCACCACGCAGCGCCAGGTACCGGTGAATGACCTGCCGCCGTCGCTGCCAGGCCGATATCACCGCGTCCCCGCCGGGCAGTGCCCGTACCGCCGGCCAGCGGGCGTCCGGATTGATCAGGCGTAGCGCCTCGGCGCGGCGGGCGCGGAACGCGGCCCGACCAGCAGGTGCCGAGCCCACAGCGGTGAGCCGGTCCTGTACCTGGCTGCGGTCGCCGAAGACCAGCAGCAGGTCCACCAGGCTGGCCGCGGCCAGCAGCACCGGTTCCGGCGCCCGGCCGCGGTCCCGCTGTGCC
>JAFMQQ010000378.1:0-3150 GCA_017354595.1 Micromonosporaceae bacterium | reverse complement strand
GTGCCAGCTGCAGCTGGCACAGCACGGCGTGGCTGTCCGCCCCGAAGGCGGACTCGGCGGCTGCCATCAGCGATCCGGCGCCGTACCGTTCGAGTTCCGGGTCGTAGCTGTCCAGTACCAGATCGTCGAGCAGGGCGTCGCGGCACAGTGCATCCGCCCACACATGCACCCGGTCGAGTACCTGGCGCCAGAGCTCGTCCGGGCGGCCGTGCAGCCGCAGCCGCAGATGCGGCCGGGGGTCTGCGTAGCGGACGAAGAACCACCGGTCGATCCGGCCGGCCACCTCGGCGAGCAGGGCCGGCAGCCGGAGGCCCAGAATCTCCGACTGCCGGGCGGCGGCGCAGTACAGCTTCGCGTACAGCCACTCCCCGCCGGGCCGATGAAGCCGGGCCGGCGGCGGTGGTGGATCCGGCATGGCGCGCGGTACCGGCGGGGCAGCATGCTGGGACGCCGCCCGGGGGTACAGCCGGTGGCGGAGCAGCGGAACCACGATCTCCACCGAATGCGGGCCGGCCGGCCCGGCGAACCAGCTGTCGCTGGCATCCTCGCCACCCGGCAATTCGAACACCGGGATGTCGCCTCGGGTCCGCAGTTCCTGCTGGAGTATCACGCAGTGCACCTCGTCGGTCAGGTCCAGCGGGATCCGTCGATCGCCGTTCTCCAACAGGACCAGTTGCGGCACCTGGTGGGATTGCCGCCAGCGGCGCAGCGCGGCCCGAAGTTCGGCGTGCGACCCGGCCGCCGCGTCCGCCAGCCGGCCACCCCGGCTGTGCCAGCACGCCGAAGTAAGCACGACCCGGCCGAGCCGGACCCGGGGCAGGAACGGTGCATGCCTGGCCTGTCCCCAACTCCAGGCGCGCAGCGGACGGATCCCCTCGCTGGCCAGATCGAGCAGGAACCGGACCAGGACCGGTGCCGACGACTCCAGAGCGAGCATGGTGAATGCCGTCGGGCGTACCGGTAGGCCGTGGTCCACAGACACCAGGTGGAGTCGGTTCCGGTCGGCGACGACGGCCAGCCGGTCGACGCTCAGGTCGGCCGCGGCCCGTCCCGGTACGCCAACCGGGATGCGGTACGGCAGCCAGTCCGGTGCGGTGCAGACGTTGACGGCCCGGTCATCCAGTGGACGGTGTACCACGGCGGCGTGCAGGACGCCGGGTTCGGCCAGGGCGGTCAGGCGGGCGACCCGCGATCCGGCGGTGCCGAGCAGGCCGTGGAAGCGGGCGTACGAGGCACCAACCCGATGGCTACCCAGATGGCGCGACAGCACCAACCGGAAGTCGCCGGCGTCCAGGGCGGCGCGGGACGCGCAGACCACTCGGGCGTAGGCCTCCACCGCCGGTGGAACCTGCGGTGGCTCCGGGTCGCCGAGTTCCAGCAGGCGCAGCCGCTGGTCGTCCAGCTCGACTTCGCGGCAGCCATCCCGCACGGCGCCGGCAAGGAGGTCGGCGAGCGTCTGCTCGCGCTGTGCGGTGCTGTCGCCGGGCGGGTCCACATCGGACGGTCCGGGCTGGGCGTACCGCGGCGGCGGCCCGAGCCCGGTGTCCTGGGACAGCAGCTGCGGCACCGGTACCGGCCGGTGCAGCCCGTACCGGCGGACAAACTGGTGGTGGTAGTCGCCGAGCCGGCCAGGCGCGACGGGCGCCATCCGCCACAGCGCGCCGATTGCCGTTGCGAGTTCGGCACCGACCGACACCGGAAGCCGTACCGTCCCGTCCAGGCCGGTATCCACCTGGAGCAGGTGATCGCCGGCGGGCCGGATGCCCGCCAGCAGAGCCTGTAGTTCGGCTTCGCCGGCCCCGGGCGGTTTCCGGTCGTACGCCTCCACCAAGCGGCGGATCTGCCGCAGTTGGCGTACCGCATCGCGATGGACCGGCGCGCCAACCTCGCCGGCCGGTCGTTCCACACCTGTCCGGGCGCGACGAGCCGGCCGATGCGAGCGGGTGAGCACAGCCAGCAGGTAGGCCACCGGATCGGTACAGCTCATCGGCGGGTGCAGATCGGTGAGTAGGAAGGTCAGCCGGACCAGGTCGGCCACGGCCGCGGCCAGGCCGTTGCCGGGCAGCGCGGGGAACTCGCGGGACAGCTCGGCGATCAGCCGATGCACCGGTACCGGCCGGGTGGCCAGGCGTAGCGCCGACCGTACCACCGGGGTGGCGGAGACCGAGATCTCGGCGCACCGACGCCCGGCCGGATCGAGGTAACCGGGGTCAGGAATCACCGCCCGCCCGGCTCGCAGCAGCCAGCCGTCGTTCGCCGTCACCCGGGACTCGGCCAGTACCTCCGGGTCGGCCTCGATCCGGCGGATGAGACCCGCCAACCAGCCGGCGTCGGGGCGGGTCCTGGTCCGGGGGACCGGGCCGAGCCGGCCCGCGAAGGTCCGGCCGAACCGCGCGAGGCCGACGCCCGCGAACAGGCCGAAGGGTGTCGGACGGGTCGTGGCGCGCAGCAGGTAGCTGGTGACCGAGGCGGTGACCCGGATCAGATCCCCCACCGGCGCAAGGTCGGCGCCCGGGCGGATGGCGCGCTGCCAAGCGGCGGACAGGGATGGGCTGGAAAGCGCGATCGCCTCGCGTAGCACGGCCAGCTCAGCAAGGGCGCGGAGCCGGCTGGTGAGCAGGTCGGCGTCCTGCAGGCAGCCGGCTGGCGCGGGCCCGAGCGCGTCCCGGATGGCGGTAGACAGCAGCGGCGACCGGACCAGAACCGGATCGGCCGGTTCGAATACAGGCTGAGGCGGATCAATCATCGACGCCTGCCGGGGCCGTACGGCCGGGCACATACCGTGCCCGGCCGTCGGTTACCGGCTCAGCCCATCAGGCCCAGCGTTTCCGTCTTCACCGACGCCTGCTCGCCGGTCTGCACCTCGACCTGTACGTCCAGGGCCAGCTCCGGTACCTCGGCGGTCTCGGTGATTGTCTCGATGGACATGACGGCTCCTTCCCGTTGTAGCGCTGTCAGTACCGGGACTCTCGCAGACGGGGCCATACACCGGCTATACGCCGGGCCCGCGACAAGGCGGTACCGCGTGAGCGGCATGTTGCGCCCAGGCGGTACCGCCGTCGTGCCAGCGTCCAGGACTTCGGCAGTTGTCAGCCGTCGCGGCGGCCGATCAGAGCCGCCTCCCCGGTCCGCAGTTTTTCGTCCCCGAAC
>JAFMQQ010000377.1 GCA_017354595.1 Micromonosporaceae bacterium | reverse complement strand
GGGTCCGCTGGTCCCCGATCCGGCGCAGATCGGCCGGGTACGCCAGCGGCGGCACGTCGAAGCTGTCGGCCCGCAGGGCGTCAAAGAAGTCGTCGAACTCAGGCATGGTTGTTCTCCTCCACGCGCACGTTCAGCAGTCCGGCCAGGGCGGTACGGCCGCGGGACAGCCACGACTTGACCGTCCCCGCCGGTACGCCCATCTCGGCCGCGATCTGTCCGACCGGCTGGTCCAGCAGGTAGTGCAGGCAGATCGCCCGCCGTTGCTGGGCCGGCAACCGGCGCAGCGCGGCGACCAGCAGCACGGTCTGCTCCGATGGCGCCGGTACCGGCTGCGGTGGCAGGTCGCGGGCGGCCGCCCGTCGCCGGGCGCCCAGCCGGCGCCACCGGTCGGTGGCCAACCGTTCCACGACCAATCGCAGCCACGCCTCGGGCTGCTCGAACTGGCTGAGCTGGCCCCACTGGCGCCATGCCCGCACGTATGCCTCCTGGGTAAGGTCCCGCGCCTCCTCGGGCATCCCCGCAGGTCGCCCACGCGTACTGGAGCAGACGGCGCGAGGTGGCGCGGTAGAACTCGTCGAACCGGTCAGGGCCTGTCATCCGCCTGCCGTCCTCCCCTCGCCAGATCCTGCTTTCTGACACGGAACACCCCGGTACGAGTGCAGGGCAGAATTGCGGCCGGCACGGGGACACCGCCGCCGTATCGCGGCGGCCATACTTGACGGCGTGATGCATGGAGGCACGGCCGGTGCCGGCGAACCGGTGATTGAGATTGAAGGCTGGGAGGCGGCCCTCGGGACCGCGAAGAACGTCACTCTCCCGCCGACCGGTACGTTCGGGCAGCGCATCGTCACCGTCCAGATCCCGGCCGGTACGGCCGACAACGCGATGCTGCGGCTGACCGGTGCCGGCGGGCCGGGCGAGGGTGGCGACGTTCTGGTACGGGTACGGGTCCGCAACCCGGCCGCGCCCGCGGTCCCTCCCGCCCCGTACCCGGCCGGTCCCTCCGGGCCGCCAAGTTCCGGGCCGCCCAGTTCCGGGGCGCCAAGTTCCGCCCCGCCGGGGTACCCGCCACCCGGCGAGTACCCCACCATGATCCAGCCCGGGCCGGTCAGCGGGCCGCCCGGGCCGTACCAGATGCTGGGTGCCCCGTACCCGCCGGGCCTGCCGTACCCGCCGGGCCTGCCGCCCGCCCCGGCCAAGCGCTCCATCTGGGCCAACCCCGGTGTCATCGCCGGGATCGTCGTGGTCGCACTGCTCGCCCTGGGCGGGATCGGGTACGGCGTGATCGTGGCGACCGGCAACAAGGACCAGCCGGCGGCCAGCGGTACGGCCGCACCGGGCAGCTCCGACGCTGGTGCCAGCCCCAGCCCTTCGCAGGTCACCGCGCAGGCGTACCAGGGGGTGCTCAGCGCGCTGGACGCGGCGCTCGGTGCCGGGTTGGGACAGATCCGGCTGGCGAAGGATCCGAGCACGGTGAACACGGCGATCTCCACGCTGAGCAACGCCCTGTCGGCGCAGATCGACTCGCTGCGGGCGATCGCGCCTCCAGCCGCGGCCGCGACCGCCCACGCCACGCTGATCGACGCGATGGTCGCCTTCGCCTCCGACGTACAGGGCGCGGCCAGCGCCAGCGCCGGAAACCAGGTGTGCACCGGGGGTTCGGCGGTGGCGCTGATCAGCCGGTCGCCGGGGCTCGCCGAGGTGCGCCTGGCGCTGGCGAACCTGGCCGAGGTGGACGCGTCCTATCAGGCGGGAGCCGCGTTGCCGAAGCCGACCCAGGACCAGAGCCGCCGGTTGGGCAACGGCACCTACATCCGCTCGCCCGCCAACCGCGGTCTCGGCCAGTTGAAGGTGACCAACGGCGGCAGCACCGACGCGGCGGTGAGCCTGGTGCCCAGCGGCGGCAAGACTCCGGCGCTGACCGTGTATGTCCGGGCCAAGGGCAGCTTCACCGCCAGCCGGGTCAGGGACGGCAGCTACCACATCTTCGTCACCACCGGCACCGACTGGGACAACGGGCTGCGCCTGTTCACCCGCGGCTGCAACTTCGGCGAGTTCCCCGGCACGGCGAATTTCAAGACCACCTCGACGCAGTTCACCCGGTACGAGATCTCGCTCTCCCTGGCCTCCGGCGGCAATACGACCATGAACGGGGTGGACCCCGGCAGTTTCCCGCACTGAACCGTAGGCTTGGCCAGTGGCGTACCACGCTGGCTTCGCGTGCTTTGTGGGCCGGCCGAACGCCGGCAAATCCACGCTGCTCAATGCGATCGTCGGCCGGAAGATCGCGATCACCTCGACCCGGCCGCAGACCACCCGGCACGTGATCCGTGGCGTGTTGCACCGGCCGGAGTCCCAACTCGTGCTGGTCGACACGCCGGGCATGCACCGACCCCGGACGCTGCTCGGCGAACGCCTGAACGACCTGGTTCGCGAGGTGTGGAGCGAGGTCGATGTGGTCGGCCTCTGCGTACCGGCGGACGAACCGGTCGGCCCGGGCGACCGGTTCATCGCCGAGCGGCTCGGCTCGCTGCACGCGACCCCGGTCGCCGTGGTCACCAAGACCGATCTGGTGTCCCGGGACACGCTCGCGCAGCAGCTGGTCGCGGTCAGCCAGCTGACCGACTTCGCCGATGTGGTACCGGTCAGCGCGGTCACCGGCGACCAGCTCGACGAGCTGGTGGACGTACTCTGCCGCCACCTGCCCGACTCACCGCAGCTGTACCCGGACGACATGATCACCGACGAGCCGGAGCAGGTGCTGATCGCCGAGCTGATCCGGGAGGCGGCGCTGGAGGGGGTGCGGGACGAGCTGCCGCATTCGATCGCGGTGCTGGTCGAGGAGGTCCAACCGGCCGAGGACGGCTCACTCACCAAGGTGTTCGCCGACATCTACGTGGAGCGGCCGAGCCAGAAGGGAATCGTCATCGGTGCCGGCGGCGGGCGGCTCAAGCAGGTCGGTACCGCCGCCCGGCAGTCGATCGAGGAGCTGCTCGGCACCCGCGTCTACCTGGACCTGCACGTACGGGTGGCGAAGGAGTGGCAGCGTGACCCGAAGCTGCTGCGCCGCCTGGGCTTCTAGGTACGGTTTCCCACGCAGTTACTTCACAGTTAGTAGATTGATCCCTCACAATGTGCGAATGACTGAGTCCCGGCCGAGCGAGGTGATGGCCGGGCTCGGCATCATCCAACTCGACGATCCGGCGCTGCGCCGGTCCACCCGGCCGTTGCGGCTACCCGAGGAGGCCGCCGAGCTGGGGTGGCTCGTGACGCGCTTGGCCGCGGTCGCCGACCAGGTGCAACGGCGCTACGACTTCACCCGCACCGGGATGGGTATCGCCGCCCCGCAGATCGGGGTGGACCGATCGGTTGCCATCTTCCGGCCGCCCGGCGCGGCGCAGCTGGTGCTGATCAACCCGGTGGTACTTTCCGCCGAACCGGCCGAAGAGACCGGCTGGGGTGAGGTGAGCGAGGGCTGCCTGAGCTTCTTCGACATCCGCTGCCGGGTACCCCGTCCACAAAGGATAGTCGTGCTGCACCTGGCGCCGTCGGGCGAGGAGTTGACCGCCGCCTTCGAGGCGGGCCGGTTGGCCGGCGACGTACTGCACGAGATCGACCATCTCAATGGAGTGCTGTGCCTGGACCGGATGCGACCGGATGGCCGGATCGTCGACGCTGGCGACCCATCCGCTTCCTGACCGGCCGGGCGGCTGAGGGCACCAGGCGTCTATACCGCACTGGACGGATCTGGTGCGGTCACGGAGACTGGAGTCCCAGCACGCGGAAGAGCATCCTATGATCTCGGCGGCGGTTGACCAGACGCTCCGCGACTTCGCGAGCGAGTGCGCCAGGTGGCGCCTGATCCGGGGACTGACCAAGAAGCAGCTGGCCGCCGCGATGGGCTTCGATCCCTCGTACATCAGCCACGTGGAGCGCGGCAGGCATCCCCCGACCGCGAACTTCGCCAGCCGCGCCGAGGCCGCGCTCGATGCCGGGCAGGAGATCTGGAACCGGTACCTGCGGTACGAGGCGGCGACCGGCCAGCCGGCCGGGCGGCTCGCCGGCTGGGCGCAACCGCCGGCCCGGCC
>JAFMQQ010000376.1 GCA_017354595.1 Micromonosporaceae bacterium | reverse complement strand
AGACCGGAGAACGGCTCGCTGACACTCGCCTCGCGCAGGATCGGGGTCTCGCCGTCGGTGGCGGTACCCTCGATCGCCGGAACGTCCAATGGGGACGGCAGGAAGTCGACGACGGCGTCGAGCATCGGCTGCACGCCCTTGTTCTTGAACGCCGAGCCGCAGGTGACCGGGTTGAGCTTGCCGGCGATGGTGGCCCGCCGGATCCCCGCCTTGATCTGTTCGGCGGACAGGTCCTCGCCCTCCAGGTACTTCTCCAGCACCGTGTCGTCGTTCTCGGAGAGCGTCTCGAGCAGCTTCTCGCGGTACTCGGCGACCTGCTCGGCCATCTCCGCCGGGATCTGTTCGACGGTGTAGTCCTCGCCCTTCTGGGTCTCGCCACGCCAGGTCAGCGCGCGCATCCCAACCAGGTCCACCACGCCGATGAAGTCCTGCTCGCTGCCGATCGGCAGTTGCAGTACGAGCGGAGTAGCCCCAAGGCGGGTGACCATCATGTCGACGCAGCGGAAGAAATCCGCACCGGTGCGGTCCATCTTGTTGACGAAGCACATCCGGGGTACGCGGTACTTCTCGGCCTGGCGCCAGACCTGCTCGGTCTGCGGCTCCACGCCGGCCACGCCGTCGTAGACGGCCACGGCACCGTCGAGTACCCGCAGCGACCGCTCCACCTCCACGGTGAAGTCGACGTGCCCCGGGGTGTCGATGATCTGGATGATGTGGTCTTTCCACTCGCACTTGGTAGCGGCCGAGGTAATGGTGATGCCCCGCTCCTGCTCCTGCTCCATCCAGTCCATGACGGCCGCGCCCTCGTGAACCTCACCGATCTTGTACGTGATGCCGGTGTAGAACAGGATCCGCTCCGTGGTTGTCGTCTTACCGGCGTCGATATGCGCCATGATGCCGATGTTGCGGAGCTTGGCGAGCGCGTTGTCGGCGGCAGCCACTGTCAGATCCTTACTACTCGTTCGTCACCCCGGTGGCGGTTTACCACCGGTAGTGGGCGAAGGCCTTGTTGGACTCCGCCATCTTGTGCGTGTCCTCGCGCCGCTTCACCGCGGCACCGAGGCCGTTGCTCGCGTCGAGCAACTCGTTCATCAGCCGCTCGACCATGGTCTTCTCGCGCCGGGCCTTGGCGTACATCACCAGCCAGCGCAGCCCCAGCGTGGTCGCCCTGGGTGGGCGTACCTCCACCGGCACCTGGTACGTCGCGCCACCCACCCGGCGGCTGCGTACCTCCAGGGTCGGCTTCACGTTGTCCATCGCGCGCTTGAGCGTCACCACGGGATCCGTACCCGACTTCTCCCGGCAGCCCTCCAGAGCGCCGTAGACGATACGCTCGGCGAGCTGCCGCTTGCCCTGGCTCAGGATCTTGTTGATCAACTGGGTGACCAGGGTGGAGTTGTACACCGGGTCGGAGATCAGCGGGTTGCGCGGCGCGGGGCCTTTGCGAGGCATGGCTAGCTCTTCTCCCTCTTCGCGCCGTAGCGGCTGCGTGCCTGCTTCCGGTTGCGGACACCCTGGGTGTCCAGCGAACCACGGATGATCTTGTACCGGACGCCGGGAAGATCGCGCACCCGGCCGCCACGCACCAGGACGATCGAGTGCTCCTGCAGGTTGTGCCCGACGCCGGGGATGTACGCGGTGACCTCGATCTGGCTGGTCAGCCGCACCCGGGCCACCTTGCGCAGCGCGGAGTTCGGCTTCTTCGGCGTAGTCGTGTACACGCGGGTGCACACACCGCGCCGCTGAGGACTCCCCTTCAGCGCCGGCGTCTTCGTGTTGCTCGTCTTCGCCTGGCGGCCCTTGCGGACCAGCTGCTGGATCGTGGGCACGGGCTTCCTATCTCTCCCTCCGGCCGCCTCGCAGCGACCGAGCCTGCTGTACGTCTCGTCGTGTCCCGCGCTCGGGCGTGTCGCCTCGCCCGGCGGGGCCCAACGCGCCCTAGGGAGCGCTGGTTAGGTTCCCTCAGCCCCCGCCCCCGGTCGAGCCGGTGCACAGCGAGGGGCCCGGGTGATCCCCAGGCACGAGGGGAAAGAGTACCGACCGGGAGAGCGCTGGTCAAAACGGCGGACTGTCGGGCCAGCCACGCTGCTTTTGAGCACCCTTGGGAGCACTCCGCCGAAAAGTGTACCAGGGTGTCCGGGATGGCCGGTCCAGGAGGCGGTCAGCCGGTCGCGGCGCTGGTCTGTGCGAGGGCGGCGAGCAGGAAGCCGACCACGGTCAGGCCCATCCCGATGCTGCCGCAGACGATGCCGGTCACCCCCAGCCCGCGACCGCGCAGCTCCCCGGAGATGGCGAGGATCTGCCGGCGGGCCACCAGCCCGGTGGCGGTGGCGGCGGCGCCCATCACCCCACCGAGGATCGCGAACGCCCCGGAGACAAGGACACCCCAGCCCGGCTGCGCGCCGGCCAGCCCGAAGCAGAAGACGGCCAGGGACACGAGTACCGAGGCGATCCCGCCTACCATGCTGCCCACGGCAAGGCCGGAGAGCGTCGGTTTGACCAGTGGGTACGCCACCCCGAAGCCGGTGCCGGGAAGCACCTCGATCCGGGCGGCCCGGGTGGCTGCGGACCCGGCGGCTGACGCCGGGATGGCCGGCACCTGAGGTGGGCGGGCGAGGGGTGCACCCGGCTGCGGGTACCAGCCGGGCGGCGGTGGGCCGACCATCAGTTCACCGTCGGCGCATAGTCCCGGCCGCCGGGCGTACCGGCCAGGTGCAACAAGCCGATGATCGAGGCGATCACCAGCCCGGTCGCGGCCAGACCGATGCCCACCCAGGCGAGTACCACACCGGCCCGCAGGGCCCGGGACCCGGTCAGGAAGCCGCCCGCCGCCACCATCTCGGCCCGGGCCGAACGGGCCAGCAGCAGGGCGAGGGTCGCCGGTACCAGGCCGCCGACGAAGAAGCCGGTCACCGCGGCGGCGATGCCCAGCGCGAGCACCCCGCCCGCCTTGGAGGAGCGCACCGGATCGGGGTCCAGCGGATGCCGGAGGTCCCCCGGGACTGCCAACGTCATGAGGTCCATGGAAACAGATCGGGGCCCCGGGTACACACCCGAGGCCCCGAACCCATCAGTCTCAGCGGAAGGAGCCGAGATCGAAGTCGTCCAGCGGTACGGCGTGCCCGCTGGCCGGGCCGAAGCCGTAGTCGGTCTCGCCGTACCCGGTCATCGAGTACACCTTCTGCTTCGCCTCCTCGGTCGGCTCCACCCGGATGTTGCGGTACTTCGAGATTCCGGTACCCGCCGGGATGAGCTTGCCGATGATGACGTTCTCCTTCAGACCGATCAGCGAGTCGCTGCGGGCGTGGATCGCCGCGTCGGTGAGCACCCTGGTCGTCTCCTGGAACGACGCCGCCGACAGCCACGACTCGGTCGCCAACGACGCCTTGGTGATGCCCATCAGCACCGGCCGGCCAGCCGCCGGCTCGCCACCCTCGGCCACGATCCGCCGGTTCTCGGCCTCGAAGTTGGCCCGGTCCACCAGTACGCCCGGCAGGAACTCGGTCGAGCCGGAGTCGATGATGGTGACCCGCTTGAGCATCTGCCGGATGATGATCTCAATGTGCTTGTCGTGGATCTGCACGCCCTGCGACCGGTACACCTCCTGCACCTCCTGGGTCAGGTGCACCTGCACCGCCCGGGGGCCCAGCACGCGCAGCAGCTCGTGCGGGTCGATGGTGCCCTCGGTGAGCTTCTCCCCCACAGCAACGTGCTCGCCGTCGGCGACCCGCAGCCGTACCCGCTTGGAGATCTTGTCGTGCACGATCTCGTCACTGCCGTCATCCGGCACGATGATGATCTTGCGCGACCGGTCGCCGTCTTCGACGCGTACCCGGCCGGAGGTCTCCGCGATCGGCGCCTTGCCCTTGGGTACCCGCGCCTCGAAGATCTCCTGCACCCGGGGCAGACCCTGGGTGATGTCCTCACCCGCGACGCCACCGGTGTGGAAGGTACGCATGGTCAGCTGCGTGCCCGGCTCACCGATCGACTGGGCCGCGATGATGCCGACCGCCTCACCCACGTCCACCGTCTTGCCGGTCGGCAGCGAGCGACCGTAGCAGGCCGCGCAGACGCCCAGCTTCGACTCGCAGGTCA
>JAFMQQ010000375.1 GCA_017354595.1 Micromonosporaceae bacterium | reverse complement strand
GGCCGCCAGCCCCTGCCCGTCCCGCTGGCGCAGGCGGGCGGCGGCGGCACTGCACTCGGCCGCGTACAGCGCCGCGCCGTGCTCGGCGAACTGGAGGCTGGCCCAGTCGAGCACCTCCGCGTCCTCCTCGGCCAGGCCGGCCGCGGCCGAGGCGAGCACGCCGGTGAACTCGCCCTCCATCTGCTCGGCGAGCTCACGCAGCTGCCGGTACACCTGGGGCGCAGCGCTGAGCCGGGCGGCGTCGTACCGGCACAGCGCTTCGATCGCGGGCTGCTCTGTCTCCCGCGCCCTCTCGGCGGCGGCCAGCGCCACCTCGACCGCGGTGGAGACGGTGCCACTGGCCGCCTCTACCCAGGCGCGGTTGCGCTCCACCCAGGCATCGAAGAGCCGGTTGGAGCCGTCCCGTCGGGCGTCTGCCCGGGCCAGCCAGTCGCGCGCAGCGGCGGCATCGCCGGCCATCGCCGCGGCGCCGGCGAGTTCGGCGAGGCAGACCCGCACCACCCGGTACGTGTCGTTGTCGGCGAGTACGGCGACGGCCTCGCGGAGCCAGGCCCGCGCGTCGGAGAGGTGTCCCTGCGCCTTCGCCACAATGCCGCGGAACGCGGACCATAACCCGGCTACCGGGGCGGCATCCCGGGCCACGGCAGCCTGGTGTCCCGCCTCGGCGATGCGGGCGGCGCCGACGAGGTCGCCGGTGGCGTACGCGGCCAGGCACCGGGCGTAGTCCAGTTGGGCGAGCCCCCACGGGTACCGGTCGGCATGCTCCTCCACCACCGTCTGGCCCCGCTTGGCGATGGTGCCGGCCAGCACGGGCCGCCCGGCCAGGCCGGCCGCGGCGACACCGCTCATCGTGGCCCAGATCGTCGCCTCGTCGCTGAGTCCGGACTGGTTGAGCGCCGCGTCGGAGACTTCGAAGGCGAGCTGGCAGCGCCCGTCGAACAGCAGCAGCCAGGAGCGGGTCGCCTCGGCGAGCCCCTCGCCGGGATCGGTACCGGTCGCCTCGCCCAGCGCGTGCTCCGCCTCGGTCGCCTGGCCGAGGCCCCAGTACAGGACCACTGCCTGGGTGACCGCCGACATCTCCCGCCACCGCCCGCCGGCCGGTACGGCGCCGGAGAGTACCTCGGCCGCCTCCTGCCCGCGGCCGCGGAACTGCAGCGCCCGGGCGAGCAGCACGTCGGCGGCGGCACTGGGCGCGGCGGCCCGCGCCGCCCGGAGCAGCCGCTCGGCCAACTCCAGGTCGAACCGCGACAGCGCCTGCTCGGCGGCGGCGAGCAACACCTCGGGTCGGTCGGTCACGCCCGCCTGCAGCTGCCACACCCCGGCCAGCAGCGTGTCGCCCCGACGGTCGGCCGGGTCCCGCCCGGCGGCCGCACGGCCCTCGATCGCCCGGCCCTCGATCGCACGGCCCTCGATCGCACGGCCCTGGATGGAGTGGTCAGCGCAGGCCGGCGGCCGGGTCGCGAGGTCGTCGGCGAGTGCGCCGGCCAGCTGGCCCCAGATCGTCCGTGCCCGGCTGACCGGCAGGCTCGCCCGCAACACCTCGCCGTAGAGCGGATGGATCAGCCGCAACGCCGGCCGTACCCCGGTCGGCTCGGCCACCACCATCCCGGCGCGCTCGGCCGCCTCGACCGCTTCGGTCTCCACCAGACGCTCCACAAGAGACAGTGCCAGCGGCTCGCCACAGGCGATCAGTTCGAGCGCGCGGCGGGTCGCCGGGCAGACCGTCTGCAGCCGCGCCGCCACCAGCTCCGCCACCCGGGCACCGGGCGGTACGGTGCCGTCCCACCGCCAGATCCCCTCCGTGCGTACCAGCGCCCCTGTCTCCAGGCCATCGGCGAGCAGCTCGCGCAGCAGCAGCGGGTTGCCGTCGGCGAGCCGGCGCAACCGGCTGCGGCTGACCGCCTCGATCCGGCCGTCCAGCGCCTCGTCCAGGATCTGGTCGATAGCGGCCGGCGGCAGTGGCGGTACGGCCAGCCGGGTCCCGACGTCCTTCCACAGCGCGGTCACCGCGTCCGGGGCCGGCTCTCCGCTGCGTACGGTCAGCAGCGGTACCAGGACTCCGCGGACCGCGAGCTGATGCAGCAGGCCGGCGGAGGCCTCATCGAGCAGGTGCGCGTCGTCGACACCGACCACGGTCGGGGTGGGATGCGGCCCGGCGTCGGCGGGTTCGGGCGTACCCTCCCGGGGCGCGCTTCCCGGTTGCCCGTGGCGCCGGCCGACCCGGTCGGTCAGCTGGGCCGCCACCTGGCCGAGCAGCGCGGTGAGGTTGCCGCCGGCGAGGGGTTCCTCCGGCAGCAGGCCGGAGACCGCGCCGAACGGGATCGACGCGGCCGCCCTGGTCGCCACCACCCATTCGATGTCGCCGCCGGTCGCCGACCAGTTGGCCAGCGCCTCCCGGGCCAGCCGGGTCTTGCCGACGCCGTGCTCGCCGACGAGGACCACGCCGGTACGGCCCGCTTCGAGCGCGGCCTGGATGGCTCGCAGTTCGGCGTCCCGTGCCACCAGCGACCACACGTCCGCGATCTCCATGCCACCCACCCCTCGAAACCGTGCCGGCGACGCGAGCGTCGGGCCGGTCACGCCCCAAATAGCCGGAGGTACAGGTGTGGTTCGTGTGCGACCGGGTCTCCGGATGGGGATGAATTTCCGGGCCACCGGAGATACGCGGACGGTTACGGCCGAGGCAGGGGAAGGGACCGCGGGGGTACGGGCGTCGATACCACGATGGATGTGGTCGTCTGTCCAAAGAGGAGGAACTGGTCCAGGATCTGCTCCAGCTCGGCGATCGAGGGCGCATGGACCTTGAGGAAGAAGCAGTCCTCACCGGTGATCCGGTAGCACTCGACCACCTCGGGCGTGGCTTTGACCGCCTCGGCCACCCGGGCCAGCTGCCCTGGCCCGGGGCGGATGCGGACCAGTGCGGTCACCGGCAGGCCGAGCGCGGCCGGGTCCACCTCCATCCGGTACCCGGCGATGACACCGGCCCGCTCCAGCCGCGATACCCGCTCGGTGACCGCGGGTGCGGACATGCCGACCCGGCGGGCGAGCTCCGACATGGACCGGCGCGGGGCCGCCTGCAATTCGGCGAGCAACTGGAGATTGACGGCGTCCAGTAGGTCAGACCTTCGATCTCCAGGCAACATCACGGCCCCTTCTTCAGATCGGCATTCACAGGCGGATATCTGCCTTCGGACAATACTGCGCATGCGAAGTGCTCGGGAAGTCTCCACCCGGCGGGTGCCGGTACCCGCCCTGTTCGGCGTCAGCGCCGTCTTCCACTACCTGGGACCGGCGCTGGCGGTGCTGCTCTTCGCCCACCTGGGCGCGCTCGGCGTCGCCTGGCTGCGGATCGCCGGCGCGGCAGTGGTCTTCGCCGCCTGGCGCCGGCCATGGCGCCTGGTGCGCCGGCCCCGGCCCGGCGGCGCCGGTACGCGGCGGTGGGTGCTGGTCGCGTTGGGGGTCGTACTCGCGTTGATGAACAGCTGCTTCTACCTGGCGATCGCCCGGCTGCCACTGTCCACAGTGGGCGCCGTGGAGTTCCTCGGCGTGGTCATCCTCGCCGCGGTGGGGGTACGTAGCCGGCGCAATCTGCTGGCGCTGCTGCTGGCCACGGCCGGGGTGCTCACCCTGACCGACATCCGGCTGGCCGCGCAGCCGCTCGGCCTGGCGTTCGCGTTCGCCAACTGCGGGCTCTTCATGCTGTACGTGGTGCTCGGGCACCGGGTCGCCAACACCGGTGCCGCCGGTACCGGCTCGGGTATCGACGCGCTGGCGGCGGCGATGGTGGTGGCGGCCGCGGTGGCCACACCGTTCGGGGTCGCACCAGCCGGTCCCGCCTTCAGCCACATCGGCCTGCTGCTGGCCGGCCTCGGGGTCGGTGTCTGCTCCTCGGTGATCCCGTACGTCACCGATCAGTTGGTGATGGCGCGGGTACCCCGGGCCACCTTCGCGCTCATGCTGACCGTACTGCCGGCCAGTGCCACGGTGATCGGGGTGGTGGTACTGCACCAGGTGCCGACCGTACCGGAGCTGCTCGGCATCGCCCTGGTCGCCGCGGGCGTGGCGGCACACCAGCCGGCAGGCTGAGACCGTACCC
>JAFMQQ010000374.1 GCA_017354595.1 Micromonosporaceae bacterium | reverse complement strand
GCCTCAGCCGACCAGTGTGCCGTCCTCGGTGCGGTAGACCAGCACCCGGCCCGGCGCCGGACTCAGCCAGACCCGGGTACCCGGCTCCGGCTCCTCGCCTTCGGGCACCGTCCCGCTGATCAGCTCGCCACCGACGTCCACGGTCACCAGCGAGGAGGTGCCCAGGTTCTCCACAATGGACACCTCACCGGTGAACGAGGCGCCGGAGTCGGTGCCGGTTGCCCGGCCGGCACTGACCGGCAGGTACTCGGGCCGGATGCCGACCATCACCGGCGCGCCGTCGTCAAGCCCGTGCTGCCCGGCCAGCCCAACCGGCCCGGGCAGCACGGCACCGGCGACCGCGACCCGGTCGCCGCGTACCTCACCGGGCAGCAGGTTCATCGGAGTGGAGCCGATGAAGTTGGCCACGAATGTGTTGGCCGGCCGGCGGAACACCTCGCGGGCGGTGCCCAGCTGGCTGATCCGGCCGGCGTCCATCACCGCGATCCGGTCCGCGAGGGCCAGCGCCTCGGCCTGGTCGTGGGTGACGAAGACCGTGGTCACCGCGAGCTGGCGCTGCAGCCGTTTGATGAAGGTACGCGCGTCCAGCCGCAGCCGGGCGTCCAAGTTGGACAGTGGCTCGTCGAAGAGGAAGACCGACGGCCGCCCGGCGACCGCACGGGCCAGTGCGGTCCGCTGCTGCTGGCCGCCGGAGAGCTCGGCCGGCCGGCGCGGTAGCAGCCCGGCGAGCCCGAGCTGGGCCGCCACCTCTGCCGCCCGCTGCGTACGGTCGGCGCGCGGCTGGCGCCGGATCCGCAGCGGGTAGGCGATATTGTCCTGCACCGTCATGTGCGGGAACAACGCATAGTCCTGGAACACCATCGCCACATCCCGTACCCCCGGCGCCAGCCTGGTCACATCCCGGCTGCCGATGTGCACGGCACCACTGGTCGGCGACTCCAACCCGGCGATGGTCCGCAACAGCGTCGTCTTGCCGCACCCACTCGGCCCCAGCAGCGCGAAGAACTCCCCGTCCATAATGGACAGACTGAGACCATCAAGTGCCCGTACCCCACCGGGAAACTCCTTGGTCAGTCGATCGAGCGTAACCCCGCTCAACTCTTGATCCCTCCGTGGAAGCGGAAGCCGTAGCGACTCCAGGCGAACAGGTACAGCAGCACCACCGGTATCGAGTAGAGCAGGGAGAAGGTGGCGATCAGGCCGAGGTTCGGCGAGCCGCCCTCGGTGTAGAAGGTGTTGACCAGCACCCCGGCCGGTTGCTTCGCCGCGGTATTGAGCAGGATGAACGGGGTGAGGAAGGTCCCCCATACCTGAACCACCGTCCACACCGCGATGGTGACCAGTCCGGGCCGGGCGACCGGTACCACGATGTGGCGCAGGATCTGCAGCGGCGAGGCGCCGAACACCCGGGCGGACTCCTCATACGAGCGGGGGATGGCGTCGATGAAGTCTTTGAGCAGGAAGATGGCGGCCGGCAGCAGGCCGCCGGAGAGCACCAGCACGACGCCGAACCGCGAGTCGATCAGGCCCAGCTGGAAGATGAGCAGGAAGGTGGGGACCATCGCGGCGGTACCGGTGATGACACTGGAGAGCAGCAGCAGGATGTACAGCAGCGTGTCGCGCCCAGGGATGCGTACCCGGGACAGCGCGTACGCGGCCAGCGCCGCGCCGGCGACCACGAACGCCACCGTGCCGGCCGCCAGCAACAGTGAGTTGCCCAGCGAGGAGAGCGCGTACGGGTTGTGCCAGAGGGTGGCGAAGTTGTGCAGGGTGAACCGGGCCGGCCAACGCACCGCGTACCGCGGATCGGCGTCGAAGGGCGCGGACAGCAGCCACAGCAACGGCAGCGCGAAGAACGCCGTGGCCAGCCCGAAAAGCACGTACCGGAAGATCCGGCCGACCACCTCCTGCGCCACGTTCATGGCGCCGACCTTCCGGCCCGGGCCGCGCGCAGGTACACCAGCGCGAGGAGCAGGTTGATCAGCAGCACGATCAGCGAGATGGCCGCCGAATACCCCATCTTCCCTCCCACCAGCGCGGTGCTGTAGATGTAGACCGGTACCACCGCGGAGCGCTGGTTCGGACCGGTGAGTAGGAACGGTGTGAAGTCGTTGAATGTCCACAGTGTAATGAGCAGCGTGTTGGTCAACGCGTGCCGCCGGATGTGTGGCAGCACCACGTCGCGCAGTGTCGCAACGGGCCCGGCGCCGGCGAGCCGGGCGGTCTCCAGTTGTGACGGCGGCACCGAGGAGAGCGCCGCGGCATAGAGCATCATCGAGAACGCGGTGCCCCGCCAGATATTGAACACCATGATCGAGGCCAGCGGGTGCGTCACCAGCCAGGGCGTTCCCCCCGGCGCCGTGCCGAGCAGCTCGTTGACCGTACCCGCATCCCGGTCCAGCATTGCGACCCACAGGAAAGCCACCACCGAGCCGGGCAGTACCCAGGCCAGCAGGACCAGGCCCTCCACCAGCCGCCGGGCCGACCGGTTGGCCCGGCGCAGTGCCCAGGCCAGGCCGAAGCCGAGCAGGTTCTGGCCGACCACGGCCGAACCGAGTACGTAGATCAGGGTCAACCAGAGCGAATGGTAGAAGGCCGGGTCGGACAGCGCGGTGCGGTAGTTGTCCAGGCCGACGAAGTCCGGCGCCTTGGCCTCCACTCCGGTCAGCCGGTAGTTCGTCACTCCAATGTAGAGTGTCCACAGTGCGGGGAAGACCAGGAAGATGCCGATCAGTACGAACGCGGGTGCGACGAAGGCTACCGCCCGGGACCGGCCCAGCCCGACCACATCCGCGGTCGGGCTGGGCAGTCTGGCCGGTCGGGCCGCACCCGGGGATGGTGCCACGGTGACGGCCGGTCCCGCCCCGGGCGCACCCTCCCCGGACGCGCCAACCTCAGTTCGACTCAACCTTCGCCGCCCCGCCCACCAGTGACTCGACGGTGCTCTGGTACGTCGCCGCGGCCTGTTCCGGGCTCCTGCCCTCGACCACGTCCAGGGTGGCCTGCTGGAGTGCCTGCGAGACCTGCGGGTACACCGCGAAGCCGGGCCGGTACACGGTCAGCGGCAACACCTTCTGCGACACGAAGGTGAGCATCGGATCGTTCGCCAGCACCTGGGAGTTGACGTCCTGGCGTTCGGTGATCTGGGCCGGCTGCCCGGTCAGGTACGCCAGCGTCGCGTCCTTGGAACTGATCAGCTGCAACAGTTCCCACGCCTGCTGCGGGTACTTGGTCGCCGGGTTGAGGACCCATCCGCCGCCGCCGGAGACGGAGACGTAGTCCTGGTTGTGTACTCCCGCACCGGGCTTCTGCGCGGGGATCAGCGCGTAGCCCACGTCGGTGTCCCGGCTGGGCATCTTGGCGGTGCCGTTGACCGGGTCGAGTACGCCGCGCCATAGGTAGTCGCTCTCCAGCAGGATGCCGATCCTGCCGGCGGCGAACTCGGCGAAGGACTTGTCCCGGCCCTTGGCGTCCTCCTGCAGCACCGGGTCACCCAGTCCACCGCGGTAGATCTTCTGGTACACGCCGAGCACGTCCCGTACCGCCTGCGTGTTGCCCTGCCACTTGCCGTTCTGGTACAGCTGCTGGCCGGTGCCGACCAGCAACGGCAGGACTCCCTGCGCGGTGGTCGCCTCGCCCATCGCGGTGCCGGCGTCGAGCTGGATCGGGGTCACGCCGGGCAGCTTCGCCTTCAGTGTCTGGCCGGTCGTGATGATCTCGTCCCATGTCGTCGGCTGCCAGTTGGTGGGCAGGCCGGCCTGGGTGAAGAGCTTCTTGTTGAAGAAGACGACCCGGCCGTCGGTACCGGACGAGATGCCGTACCGGACGCCGTTGTAGCCGAAGCTCGACTGCACCGCGGCGGGTATCTGGGACCAGCCCTCCCAGCCGTTGGCGGAGCTCTGGCCGACCTCGTCGGCGAGCGGCTTGATGTACCCCGCGTCGGCGAACTCGCCAAGCCAGATGCCATCGATCGAGTAGAGGTCCGCACCGCTGCCGGTCTTCAGGCCCAGCGACACCTTGGCCTTGTAGTCCTCGTCCGCGGCGCCCGAGCCGTCGAAGTTGACGTGCGCCGTCTTTCCCTTGGCCTTCTGATCGGCGATGA
>JAFMQQ010000373.1 GCA_017354595.1 Micromonosporaceae bacterium | reverse complement strand
GCACCGGCGAGTACCGCGATCGGGAGGGTGAAGACCCGGTACAGCACGATGGCGAAGGCGAGCTCGGCGGCGAGCCCTTCGATCAGGCCCTGCGGGATTACGGTCACCCCCCACACATCTCCGATCAACGCGGAGATGATGGCGGCGACGGTCTCGGTGAAGACGGCCGCGCCGGGCTTGCGGATGACCAGGCCGGCGAGGACCGCCGGTACCAGCCACACGCCGTAGATCAGCGCCCGGGCCGGTACCGGACTGACCGCCTGCCAGAGCAGGTTCCAGGCCCAGAAGACGACGCCGAAGGCGACCGCGATGACGGCCGCCACGACGATGTCGACGGTCCGCCAGCGGACTGCGATGGATTGAGACATGTGTACCTCCGAACTCCCTGCGCTGGCATTACCCAGATCAGGTGCGAGGGTCTGCTACCGGCGGGCCGGTGCACTCTCAGCGCTGTGCGCTCCCCTGTTCGCGTGATTGCGTGGTGACCTAAGACGCTAACACGACGTAGGCTCCCGGCATGAAGGTGGACGTACGCGGGCTCTGCTTCGAGGTGAATGTCGCCGGGCCGGACCGCGGCGCACCTGTGCTGCTACTGCACGGCTTCCCGCAGCACGCCGGGGAATGGGACCAGGTCGCGCCCGGCCTGCACGCGGCCGGGTACCGGACGATCGCGCCGAACCAGCGCGGGTACACACCGGATGCCCGGCCGAAGCAGTGGCAGGACTACAAGATGTCCGAGTGCGTGGCGGACGTACTGGCCATTGTGGACGAACTGGTACCCGGGCCGGTGGATGTGGTCGGGCACGACTGGGGTGCCCTGGTCGGCTGGCAACTCGCGTCGATGCACCCGGACCGGGTACGCAGCCTCACCGCGGTCTCCGTACCGCACCCGCTGGCGATCCGGGACGCGCTGCGCGAGGACCCGGAGCAGCGCGAGCGGCTGAGCTACCTGAAGCTGTTCCGGAACACCGAGAAGGCCGAGCAGGTGCTGCTCGAGGAGGATGCCAAGCGGTTGCGGGACCTCTTCGACGGGGTACCGGCGGAGGCGGTCGACGGCTATCTGGAGCCGCTGCTCGAGCCGGGCGGGCTGACCGGGCCGCTGCTGTGGTACCGGGCGCAGTCGCGGGCCGACGAGGACGGGATCGGTCCGGCCCGGGTGCCGACCACGTTCGTCTGGGGCGAGGAGGACCCCGGCTTCGGGTCGCTCTCGGCTCGCCGGTGCGGCGCGCACGTGCTCGGGGAGTACCGCTTCGTGCCGCTGACCGACACCGGGCACTGGATCCCCGACCAGGCGCCGCAGCAACTGACCGCGGCGATCCTGCACCGGCTCGGCTGAACCTTCGTTAAGTGCTGCCACTACCGAGCGAGGCTACTCGCGGGTAGCCTAAGCCGCATGTCGCAGAGTACGGTCGGCGAAAAGCAGGCCCGCCAGGTCGCCGAGGCGGCCCGTGAGGCCGAATGGCGCAAGCCCAGCTTCGGCAAGGAACTGTTCCTCGGCCGGCTGCGGCTGGACCTGATCGACCCGTGGCCCCGGCCCGACCCGGAGGCGACCGCGCGCGCCGACGAATACCTCGGCAAGCTGCGCGCCTTCGCCGAGACGATCGACGGCGAGCAGATCGAGCGCGACGCCCGGATCCCGGACGAGGTGCTGCGCGGGCTGGCCGGCCTGGGCGCCTTCGGCATGAAGATCGACCCGAAGTACGGCGGCCTCGGCCTGACCAACCTGCACTACTGCAAGGCACTGACCCTGATCGGGTCGGCCAACCCGTCGCTGGGCGCGCTGCTCTCCGCACACCAGTCGATCGGGGTACCGCAGCCGCTGAAGATGTTCGGTACCGAGGAGCAGAAGCAGAAGTTCCTGCCCCGGATCGCCAAGGGTGAAGTCTCCGCCTTCCTGCTCACCGAGCCGGATGTGGGCTCCGACCCGGCCCGGCTGTCCTCGACCGCGGAGCCGGTGGAGGGCGGGTACAAGCTCAACGGGGTCAAGCTCTGGGCCACCAACGGAACCCTCGCCACCCTGCTGGTGGTGATGGCGCAGGTACCCAAATCCGAGGGGCACCGCGGCGGTATCACCGCCTTCGTGGTGGAGGCCGACGCCCCCGGGGTCACCATCGAGAAGCGCAACGCCTTCCTCGGCCTGCGCGGCCTGGAGAACAGTGTCACCCGGTTCCACGACGTGTTCGTACCGCAGGAGAACCTGATCGGGCGCGAGGGCCAGGGCCTGAAGATCGCGCTGACCACACTGAACACCGGCCGGCTCTCGCTGCCCGCGGCCTGTCTGGGCGCCGGCAAGTTCAGCCTGTCGGTGGCCCGGCAGTGGTCCGCCGCCCGGATCCAGTGGGGCCTGCCGGTCGCCCGGCACGAGGCGGTCGCCACCAAGATCGCCTTCATCGCGGCGACCACCTACGGCCTGGAGTCGATGCTCGACCTGTGCTGCATGCTCGCCGACGACGACCGCAACGACATCCGGATCGAGGCGGCCCTGGTCAAGCTCTTCGGCTCCGAGATGGCCTGGCTGATGGCGGACGAGATGGTGCAGATCCGCGGCGGGCGCGGGTACGAGTCGGCCGCCTCGCTGGCCGCGCGCGGGGAGAAGGCGATCCCGGCCGAACAGATCCTGCGCGACCTGCGGATCAACCGGATCTTCGAGGGATCCACCGAGATCATGCATCTGCTGATCGCCCGGGAGGCGGTCGACGCCCACCTCTCGGTCGCCGGGGACATCATCGACCCGGAGGCGAGCCGGGGGCGCAAGGCTCGGGCCGGCGCCCGGGCCGGCGCGTTCTACGCCCGCTGGCTGCCCACCCTGGCTCTGGGGCGCGGCCAGGTACCGGGCAGCTACGCCGAGTTCGGCTCGCTCGCCCGGCACATGCGCTATGTCGAGCGGGCCTCCCGGAAGCTGGCCCGGGAGACGTTCTACGCGATGGCCCGGTGGCAGGGCAAGCTGGAGCGCAAGCAGGGCTTCCTGGGCCGGATCGTGGATATCGGTGCGGAGCTGTTCGCGATGTCGGCGGCGTGCGGACGGGCCAGAGCCGAGGGCGACCCGGCCGGCGTGGAGCTGGCCGACCTGTTCTGCCGGCAGGCCAGGCTGCGCGCGGAGCAGCGCTTCACCGCGCTGTGGCAGAACACCGACGCGGTGGATGTGGCCGCCGCGAAGCGGGTGGTCGAGGGCCGGTACGCGGCCCTGGAGGAGGGCATCCTGCCCCTGCCCAGCGAGGGTGACTGGGTCTCCAGCTGGCAGCCAGGACCATCCACAGTGGAGGATGTGCGGCGCCGGCTCGAGTGACGTGCCGTAGGCTGGCCCGGTGCTCGTGGTCAACAGGTTCGTTGTCGCCGAGGCTGACCAGGACGCCTTCACCGCCCGGGCAGCGCAGGCGCTGAACGCGCTCGCCGCCCGGCCCGGGTACCTGCGCGGCAGCCTGGGCCGGGGCTACGACGACCCGCAGTGGTGGAGCCTGGTCACCGAGTGGGAGTCGGTCGGGGCCTACCGCCGGGCGCTGTCCGCCTTCGAGGTACGGGTCGGCGCCACGCCGCTGCTGGCCGATGCGCTGGACGAGCCGTCGGCGTACGAGGAACTGGCGACGGCCGGACCAGGCGGCGAGGTACTCCTGAGGGGCAGCGACCGCAGCCATGGAACCGGGCCACTACCATCGCCTCCATGACGCCGGAGCATCGCCAGCCCGCTGCGCAGGCGTCGCCGGGCTGGCCCGCCTCCGTACCGCCGGTGTCGCAGGCCTCGCCGTCGGCATTCGGGCCGGCTGGTCCGGCCGGGCTGGCCGCACCGCCGGTCTCCGGGTACCCGGTCGGGCAGGGGTCCCCGCCCCCGGGCCCCGGGGTGTTGGTGCCCTTCTCGGCGCCGCCGACCGAGCGCGACCGCAAGCGGCTGTGGATCACCCTGGGGATCAGCGGCTTCCTGCTGCTGCTGTGCTGCGTGGGCGGCGTGGTCGGGTTCGGCGGACTCATCGTGGAGAGCAACCGGGCGACCGAGGCGGCCTCGGTCACCGTGGTGCACGACTACCTGGAGGGGTTGCGTACCCGCAACTTCGGCAGCTCATACAACCAGCTCTGCCCGCAGCTGCAGCAGCAGACCTCGCGGAGCGAGTTCCAGAGCACGCAGGAG
>JAFMQQ010000372.1 GCA_017354595.1 Micromonosporaceae bacterium | reverse complement strand
GCCCTGGCCGCCTACGGGTACGCGCAGCTGTCGGTCGACGCCACCACGCCCGGGTGCCACCTGACCTGGACCACGCTGGCCGGTATCGGCAAGGTCGAGTCCAACCACGGATCAGCCAACAACGCCACCCTGCTCGCGAACGGGATGGTCGAGCCGCCCATCCTCGGCGACGTACTCAATGGACAGGGTGGGCGGGCACTGGTCACCGACACAGACGGCGGCCGGTTGGACACCGACCCCACCTACGACCGCGCGGTCGGGCCGATGCAGTTCCTCCCCAGCACCTGGGAGCAGTTCAAGGCCGACGGTGACCAGGACGGGCAGGAGAGCCCGAACGACATCAACGACGCGGCGCTGGCCGCCGCCAACTACCTCTGCTCCGGGGGGCGGGACCTGGCCACCTCGGCCGGCTGGTGGAGCGCGATCAACGCGTACAACGCCCCCAACGCGTACGCGCAGAGCGTCTTCAACGCGGCCGACCAGTACGGCAAGCTGAGCAGACCGTGACATAGGGTGCCTGGATACTTTCGCCAAGCAGCCTTTGTCGGCAAGCTAGACGGGTGATGGTACGCGAGTGGGACCCCCGCACCGCACCGTCCACCGAGATTGAAGCCATCCTCCGCACGCTGAACGCGGTGCTGGCAGCCGATCTCCCGGACGACCCGCCGTGGCAGCCGGACACCTGCCGCGAATACCTCGCCGCGACCATGCCCGGCGAGCGGCGGGTCTCCTGGCTGGCCCAGGCGCCCGGTTCGGCACCGGACTCCACGGTCCTCGGCGCCGCGACCATCCTGCTCTTCGGCGACATCGGGGTGCTGGACATCCTGGTCCACCCCGCACACCGGCGCTCGGGCATCGGCCGGGCGCTGCTGGCCGCGGCGGTACGCCGGGCCTATGCCGAGGGCTTCGGCGCCGTCGGCGCCGAAGTCGTCGGCGAAACGCCCGCGGTGGACTTCTACCAGGCGCACGGGTTCACCTGTGCCTTCGTCGAGATCCGCAATGTCCTGCGCATGTCCAATGTGGACTGGAAAGTGCTGGACGAGATGGCCGAGGGGCTCGGCTCGGGGTACCACCTGGAGTACTTCCCCGGTGGGCCACCGGAGCACCTCTATCCCGCGTACGCCGAGGCGAAGGAGTTGGTCCGGGACTCCTACGAGTTGGGTGACCTGGAGCTGCGCCCATCCTCGTACGACGCCGACCGGCTCGCGGCGAGCCTCGCCACGCTGCACGCGCGCGGCATGCGCCCGTACATCGTGGTCGGTATCCACGACGCGACCGGGAAGATCGCCGGCCTCACCGAGGTCGTGGTACCGGCGCAGCACCCAGGCCGCGCCGACCAGTACGACACCGTGGTGGTACCGCCGCATCGCGGGTACGGGCTGGGTCGGGCGATGAAGGCCAGGATGCTGCTGGAGTTGCGGGACGCCGAGCCGCAGCTGACCGAGATGCAGACCTGGAACGCGTTCGAGAACGAACCGATGCTCAAGGTGAACAGCGAACTCGGATTCGTACCCGACCGGCAGTGGTTCGAGTACGAGGCGAGCGTCCCGGAGCTGGCCCGCCGGCTGGGTGTGGGCTGAAACCTGAACTGCAAAAAGCGGATAGTTCGGACGCTTGAGTTGCGGGCTCCGCTCCGCGATGTTTGCATGCCAATGGATTGATGAGGGTATTCATCGCTGCAAAACGATCGATATCCGGCAGGGAACCGTGCGCCCTCCACACCCGGAGAAGGGGTTCGCATGAAGCTGTCCAGAACACTGCGCGTCGCCATCGCAGTGCTCACCGCCATCCTGGCGTCCACGTTGACGATCCGGCCAGCGTCGGCCGCATTGCTCGGCATACCGCAGGTGTACCTGCGGGTGCTGGTCGTCACCGATGGATCCGTGTGGGTGGACGCGATCCGCCAGGAACTCGCCAACGAGGGCGTACCGACGACCGTCATCGACCTGAACAATCCGTCCCGACAGACGATCACCTCAAGCTTCCTGTCCAACACGCCACTGCTCGGCGTGGACAAGGCCTTCTACCAAGGGGTCGTGCTGCCCGGCAACTTCGTCCCCGCCCTGTCCGCCTCGGAACAGAGCGCACTGGCCACCTACGAGCAGACCTTCCAGATTCGCCAGATCGAGGGGTACGACTACCCCAACGGCGACATCGGGATGAACGCGCCGACCTACTCCGGCTCGCTCGACGCCGCAACGGTCAGCGTCTCCAGCACCGCCAAGTCCGGCGCCTTCCGGTACCTCAACGGCTCGTTCAGCTTCGAGGGCTCCCCCGGTGGCACCGAGTCGTACGGCTACCTCGCCCAGCCGCTGCCCAACACCGCGACCACCTCATACACCCCGTACCTGACGGCGACCACGCCCACCGGCGCGACCGGTGTGCTGGCCGGCGTCTACAACACTTCGGGACGCGAACGGCTGGCGATCAACTTCGCCTACAGCTACTTCCAGAACCAGTTCCGCTTCATCTCGCACGGGTTGGTGGACTGGGTGACCAAGGGCATCCACCTCGGGTACTGGCGCAACTACTTCAACGTCCACATCGATGACATCTTCAGCGACACCTCGATGTGGAACAGCGTCGCCAACTGCACGCCGGGCGATGACTTCTGTCCACCTGGGACGCAGGAGACGGATGTCCGGATGAACGCGGACGACGCCCGGTTCGCAGCCAACTGGGAACAGGCCAACGGCTTCACCCTGGACATGCTGTTCAATGGCGGCAACGAGGCGGATTTCCAGGCCAGCGGCGACGACCCGATGTACGACGCCCTGCACTCGCTCGCTGGTAGCTTCCGCTGGGACAGCCACACCTTCACCCACGCGTTCCTCGGCTGCGTCCAGGACTTCTCGACCAACCCGTGGCGCTGCGCGACAGACAGCGCCGGCAACACAGTCTGGGTGGATCAGTCCACAATAGACAATGAGATCCAGCAGAACATCGACTGGGCCAACGCGAACGGGTTCCCGACCGACCCGAAGATTCTGGTCGTCGGCGAGCACTCGGGCACGAAGGTCCTGCCGCAGCAGCCGATGGACAACCCCAACTTCGTCGCCTCGGTGAACGCGCACCAGATCAGCTATCTCGGCCTCGACGCGTCCCGGGAACCGGCCGCGCGTATGGTCGGCAACGCGCTCGGCGTGCCGCGCCACCCGCTCAACGTGTTCTACAACGCCTCTACCAAGGCGGAAGAGGTCGACGAGTACAACTGGATCTACAACTCGAAGGCCGACGGCGGCAGCGGTCTGTGCGAGAACAACCCGACCTCGACCTGCATCGCTCCGCTGGACCCGGCCACCGGGTGGGACTCGTACATCCTGCCGCTGCAGATCAAGATCGCACTGTCCTATGTGGTGCGCAGCGACCCGCGGGTCTTCTTCATGCACCAGGCGAACCTCACCGGCGACCGGCTCGCGTACCCGGTGATGGCCGGGATTCTCGCCGCGTACCGGAGCGTCTACACGAGCAGTGCTCCGGCGCTCAACTCCACCTTCGCGGCGACGGGTCAGGCGCTGAACGCGCAGCAGGTGTGGGCGACCAAGATGGACTCCGTCACCGCCTACGCGACCGGGCCCACCGTGGTCGTGACCGGACCGGCCGGCACCCAGATCCCGGTTACTGCACCCAGCGGTACGGTCGTGGGCACCGCACTGCTCGGTGACTCCTACGGCGGTGAGGCCTCGGCACAGCTCAACCTGCTGCCGATCAACCCACTGGTGATGCTCTCCAGCCCGTACCCGGCGCTGCTGCTGCCGGCGATCCTTCCGGGCCGGACGGCCATCCAACCCAACATCACGCTCGCCCCACACGTCGCGATCGATCCCGGGCTGGGGATGCTCTTCCCGCCGCTGGTCAACCTCGGCTAGCCGGAGCGACCTGGCCGGATAGGAAGATCGCGCAGACAGAGATGAGGTCGGGCGTGGCTGAGGTCGCCTTACTGACCGAAGGCACCTACCCGTATCACCACGGCGGGGTGAGCGTGTGGTGCGATCAGCTGATCCGCGAGATGCCGGAGCACACGTTCCGCATCGTCGCCCTGGTGGCGACCGGCACCGAGCGGGTGACCTGGCGCCTGCCTGGCAACGTCGCCTCGCTGCAGGCGGTACCGATGTGGGGACGCCCTCCGGCCG
>JAFMQQ010000371.1 GCA_017354595.1 Micromonosporaceae bacterium | reverse complement strand
GCGATCTTCGTTTGCAGGTTGTCGGGGATGTTGCCGGTCTTCAGCACCTGCTGGATCTGCGTGTAGTCGTCGGCCATGGCCTTCATCGCCGCCCGGACGTTGTCGTGGGTGGCCTTGGCCGCAGCCGCGTTGAGACCGTCGATGGTTGCCTGGATCTCCTGCGGGTCGGTCATGTTGGACCCATGGGTGAGGATCGCGTCCTTGCCGGTCGTGCAGCCGGGATCAGCGAGTGTGGAGCCGCTTGCGGCTACGATCAGCGCGGTGGCGCCACCCGTGATGAGCAGCGAGACGACGAGCCCGGTGATGGCCAGGCCCCGTCCCTTGCGTCGCCCTCCGCCGGTCTGGACCAGCCCCACGATGCTGAGGATGAGACCGATCGGTGCCAACAGGAACGCGAGGATGAGGCCCGCGATGGCCAGGCCACTGGTCGACTTCGGAGGCGGAGGCTGACCATATTGGTAGTCCGTGCTCGGGTCGTGATGACTGATTGTCACTGGTTGTCCACTCCAGGGTTAGAACAGTGTCCCAGCGAACGAGGACACTGAGACATGGCTGGATATGTGCTACTGGACACTGAGACTCGGATTAGCCGGTCAATGTCCACTGTGGTCTTCCGCTTTGGCCTTCAGCGGTCATGCCGCCGGTCGTCCGTCCTTGATTGGTCGGAACGCGGACATAGATCCGTCGGGCGGTTCCAATGTCCAATGTGGCCTGCGGCGGCGTAACGGGTTGACGCGGTGTCAGGGCAGAGAAACGCTCCGTGAAGTGCGCCAGGGGGCTGTTCACCACCCGAGCAAACCTCAGAATCCACGTACCTCAGTGACGGTTCGTCGACAGACTCCTCTTCCGATAGTGATTGGCGCCGGTGGATGTTGATGCACCGGACTACTATCGGCGGCCGGTGGGGCATTCCTGGGGCAATCGGGGTGCAGCGTTACCGGTAGCCTCTTCAGCGGTCGGGCTTGGACCAGGTTCGCTCTACTCCGGTGAGTCGCCGCCAAGGAGGGCGGGCATGTGGTTCGCACTGTTGGGTCCGCTGACCGTGTACGACGACGCGGGGTTGGAACTGACCGTCGGCGGGGTGCGGCTGCGCGTGCTGCTGGCCGCGCTGCTGCTGAACGCCAACAAACCGGTACCCGCTGACGTACTGGCTGAGGCCGTGTGGGATGCGACGCCCCCGCCGGCCGCCCTGCAGACGCTGCGCAGTTACGTCCGGCGGCTGCGCTCGGCACTCGGGCCGGCGGCCGGGGAGCGGGTCGTGGCCCGCACTCCCGGCTACCTTGTCCGGTTGCTGGACAGCGAACTTGACGTACTGGCATTCGACAGGCTGTGCCGGGAGGCATCCGCGGCGCGGCGTGGCGCGGACTGGGACAAGGCGTCGACAGCGGCTGCCGGCGCGCTGGAGCTGTGGCGCGGCACGCCGTTGATGGACATACGCAGCCAGGTGCTGCGCGACGAAGTGGTGCCGCGGTTGGAGCAGCTGCGGCTGCAGGCCTTGGAGGACCGCGTCGAGGCCGATCTGCACCTTGGTCGGCAGGAGCGGCTGGTACCGCTGCTATCGGCGCTGACGGCCGAGTACCCGCTGCGGGAACACTTCCATGCCCAACACATCATCGCCCTGTGCCGGTGCGGACGGCAGGCAGACGCCCTCGCGGCCTATCAGGACGCCCGCCGGAAGCTCGTCGATGAATTGGGCATCGAACCGGGACCCGAACTTCGCCGCTTGCACGAGCGGGTACTCGCCGGGGACGCTGACCTGCTGGCGCCGCCAGCCGCTGGGGTCGTATCCGAGCCCGCGCCGGCGCCCGGCCCGGTACCACATCAGCTGCCCGCGGCCGTGCGCCATTTCACCGGCCGGCCCACGGAGCTGGACACCCTGCTCAACCTGGCACCCGCCACGGACGGGGGCGCCCGGGCCGGTGGCACGGTGGTGATCTCGGCCATCGACGGCATGGCCGGTGTGGGTAAGACCGCGCTGGCCGTGCAGGCCGCGCACCAGATGCTCGACCGTTATCCGGACGGGCAGGTGTTCATCGATCTGCACGGCTACACCGAGGGCGTGGCACCGATCGATCCGGGTGAGGCGCTGGACCGCATGCTTCGCGCGCTCGGGGTTGCCGGGGATCAGATCCCGGCCGACGTCGACGAACGTGCCGGGCTGTACCGCAGCCGGCTGGCTGACCAGCGCGTGCTGATCGTGCTGGACAACGCAGCCACCGAGGCACAGGTGACACCCCTGCTGCCCGGCGCGCCCGGCTGCGTGGTGCTGGTCACCAGCCGCCAGCGGCTGTCCGGGCTGGACCACGCCCACACCCTGTCGCTGGACACGCTGCCGCCTGGCGACGCGGTCGCGTTGTTGCGCCAGACCGCCGGCGAGAGCCGGCTGACCGGCCAACCACCCGACCTGGTGGCCGAGCTGATCGAGCTGTGTGGGCGGCTGCCGCTGGCGATCCGGATCGCCGCCGCCCGGCTGAGGTCCCATCCCACCTGGGACCTGTCCCATCTGGTGCGGCGGCTGCGCGACCAGCAGCACCGGCTGGTCGAGCTGGCAGCCGGGCAGCGCACCATCACCGCCGCTCTAGACCTGTCCTACCAGCACCTGAGTGCCGACCTGCAGGGCACCTACCGGCGGCTGGGCCTGCACCCTGGCGGCGAGATCGACCCGTACGCCGCCGCCGCGCTGCTCGACACCACTCTGCCCGAGGCGGACCGGATGCTCGAGCAGCTGCTGGAGGCGAACCTGCTGCAGGAAGCCGTCCCGGGGCGGTACCGGTTCCACGACCTGACCCGAGCGCACGCCGCCTACACCGCCTCGCGGGACGAGACCGAGGACAGCCGACACAGCGCGCTGGACCGGCTGCTCGACTTCTACCGCTGTACCACCGCCGCGGCCATGGACGCTGCCTACCCGTACGAGCGTGAATACCGGCCACAGGTCCCGCCCGCGACCACCCCGAGCCCCACCCTGTCGCAGCCGTCGGCGGCGCTTGACTGGTTGGACAGCGAGCTACCCAACGTGCTGGCCAGCGCCAGGTACGCCAACGAACACGACCGGCCAACACACCTGCTGCACCTGTCGACGATCCTGCACCAGCACCTGCGCAACCGTGGCCCCTACCACGACGCCCTCACCCTCCACCAACAGGCGTTGACCACGGCCCGCGCAGCCAGCGACCAGGCCGCCGAACTGGACGCGCTGAACGGCCTCGGCAACATCCACCGGCGACTGGGCCGGCGCCAAGACTCCACCGATCATCACTCAAAGGCGCTGCAGCTGGCCCACGCCACCGGCCACCGGGCGGCCGAGCTGGACGCGCTGAACGGCCTCGGCCACATCCACTTGGGCCAGGACCGGTACCAGCAAGCCATCGACCACTTCCAGCAGGCGCTACGGCTGGCTCGCGACACCGGCCACCGCCCCGGCGAACTGGACGCACGGGTCGGCCTCGGCCACATCCACCGGCTCCAGGGCCGGTACCAGCAGGCGATCGACCACTTCCAGCAGGCACTGCGGCTGGCTCGCGACACCGGCCACCGCGCCGGCGAGATGAACGCACGGGTCGGCCTCGGCCACATCCACCGGCTCCAGGGCCGGTACGAAGAGGCCACCGACCACTTCCAGCAGGCGCTTCAGCTGGCCCGCGACGCCAACCACCGCCACGTCGAGCAGACCGCGCTGACCGGCCTCGGCCACATCCACCGGCTCCAGGGCCGGTACCAGCTGGCCATCGACGATTATCAACGGCTGCTCGACCTCGCCCGGCAGAGTGGCAGCCGCAACTGGCAGTTCGAAGCACGGCAGGGCCTCGGTCGGCTGCAGCTGGCCAGCGGCTACCCGGACATCGCCCTCACCCATCACCAGCGGGCCCTCACGCTCGCCACCGAACTCGGCCAAACCCAGGACCAGGCCCGCGCCCACGACGGACTCGCCCACGCCCACCACGCACTCCACCAACCCGAGCAGGCCCGCACACACTGGCAGCACGCGCTGGACATCCTCACCCGCCAGGGTATCGACCACACCGACGAGGAAGAAACCACCATCACCGCCATCCGCGCCCACCTCGCCACCTCGACGACCGCAGCCGCAGCGGCAAAGAAATGAACAGTCCCTTGTGGATAGCCTCTGGGCGA
>JAFMQQ010000370.1 GCA_017354595.1 Micromonosporaceae bacterium | reverse complement strand
GAGGTACTCGCCGCGATCGAGATCCGCCCGGTCGGCCCGGCGGTCGGCAACGTACGCAACGATGGACCGCAATTGATCGAGCGAGTGGCTGTGACACCCACCGGCGCATCGAGAGAGATCGCGACAGATCTGACGCTCTTTTGAACCGTTAGGCGTAGTTTCGGAGACAGGATTGGGGGTCATCTCTGTAACAACCCTTGTCCCCCCGTGTCTGGGTGCGATAGAACACAGCGCCGGACGCTCCGCGTGTGATGGGCCACGTGGCTTGATCGTCCGGACCCACGGGGGAGGTGGGTAGATGACACGGGCGCGTATGCCACGCCCGCACGAAGTTGCTGCCGCGCGCCGGGATCCGCGCCTGCTGCGCGCTTTCGACGAGCGGCGGGATGATGGCGCCTGGCGTACCCGGGGGGTGTGCCAGAGCGTCGACCCGGAGGTGTTCTTTCCGGCCCCGAGCGAGCCGGCGGACGCCGCGATCGCGCTGTGCCGGACCTGCGAGGTGCAGGGCGCATGTCTGGCCTGGGCGCTGGACGTGGGTGACTGCCACGGGGTGTGGGGGGCCACGACTCCGCGCGAACGGCGGGCCATGCTCGTCGCCTGGCGCGCCGAGCAGCAGCCACGGGAGGCGGAGCTGCCAAGCGAACGGGAACGCTTGGTGGCGCTGATACCTGAGCACCGGCGGCTGTTGCCGCTGATACCCGACCAGCGACGCCTGCTGCCGTTGTCGAACGAGCGCGGTAGCGCGTTGGCCGGACGGGTCGCCTCCTGAGCACAGCGCGCCCCGGGAGGGCACGCCAAAGCCAGGAAGCGCGCCCCGGGAGGGCACGCCAAAGCCAGGACGAGGTAGCTACGCCGAGCGGCCCGGCGCGGGTGGAGCTGGAGATCCCGGCTCGTGCCATGGGTCTGCTGGTACTCGGCCATGGCGCCGGGGGCGACGTGACCGCGCCCGACCTGGCGGCGGTGGGTACGGCCGCCCTCGCCGTCCGGGTGGGTGTGGCGCTGGTGACCCAGCCGTACCGGGTGGCAGGGCGGCGGTCGCCCGCGCCCGCCGGACGGCTGGACGAGGCCTGGGTGGCGGTGTGCCAGGCGCTGCCGGTCGGCACCGGCCGGTCGGCCCGGCGGCTTCCGCTAATCGTGGGCGGACGTTCCAGCGGTGCCAGGGTCGCCTGCCGCACCGCCGGTACGGTCGGCGCCGCCGGCGTCGTGGCACTCGCCTTCCCGCTGCACCCACCCGGTCGCCCGGAGCGCGACCGGAGCTTCGAGCTCTCCACCGGCCTGCCCACGCTGGTCGTCAACGGTGACCGGGATCCGTTCGGTATCCCGGAGCCGGCAGGCGATCGCGAGGTACACGTGATTCCCGGCGCCCGGCACGACCTGCGCCGTGACCCGGCCGCCGTAGCCAGCGCCGTGGTCGACTGGCTGTACCGCCACGGCTGGGCCGCCCGGGTACGCCCGTGACCGGCCGGTCCGGCGTCTCGTTGGACACGACAGAACCCGGTTGCCGGCATTGGAAGTTGCCGGCGCATACCGGTCCGACTGGCCCTCCCAGGCCCTCCTCGGCCCCGGCGGCTCGCCCGACCGCCGGGGCCATCTTCTGCCCAGCCCCCGGCCAACTGCGGCACCTCGATTGAAGTTGTGCCTGGGGACTGGAATGCTCGCCTCGGGGGGTGGCGTTGTACGCGCCGACGACTTTCCCGCTGCGCCTGGTGCCTTCGACGGCACCGGGCCCGGCATGTTACTAAGGCGGTCAGGTGGGCACTGATACACGGTTGCCAGAGGCATCGCGAGCCCAGTTCGTGCGGCGTCTGCTGTACTCGCCGGACTGGCCGGCCGAGGCGGACACCAGCTCGGGTTCCGAGGTGTCGGCCACCGGGTCGGCGGGGCGTCCCCTCTTGGGGCGCGCCGCGCCGCTCAGCGTATCCTCAGCGGGACAACCGAGGGGAGCAGGGCGATTGGCGCGGGGCGAGCGACCCGACCGGGGTGAGCGGACCGATGAGCGGCGCGCCCGGTTCGAACGGGACGCATTGCCGTTTGTCGACCAGTTGTACGCCGCTGCCCTGCGGATGACCCGCAACCCGGCCGACGCCGAGGATCTGGTTCAGGAGACCTTCCTCAAAGCGTTCGCCGCCTTCCACCAGTTCGAGGAGGGCACGAACCTCAAGGCGTGGCTGTACCGGATCCTCACCAACACGTACATCAACTCGTATCGCAAGCGGCAGCGTCAACCGATCCAGGCGCCGACCGAGGAGATCACCGACTGGCAACTGGCCAACGCCGAGTCGCACACCTCAAGTGGGCTTCGTTCCGCGGAGACCGAGGCGCTGGACCGGCTACCCGACTCGGACGTCAAGACTGCGCTGCAGGCGCTGCCCGAGGACTTCCGGCTCGCGGTGTACCTGGCCGACGTGGAGGGCTTCTCGTACAAGGAGATTGCGGAGATCATGGGTACCCCGATCGGGACCGTGATGTCGCGGCTGCACCGCGGCCGCCGGAACCTACGCCAGCTCCTGGAGGTCTACGCTGCCGAGCGGGGGCGGGGTGCAGCGGCCGCGGACACCGCGGTCGAGCGCAGCCCGGCCGGGCGGGAGGCGTAGATGAGCTGCGGAGAGCCGCATGAGGTGAACTGCCGTGACGTGCTCGCGGAGGTCTACCTCTACCTCGACCTCGAGTGTGACGACACGCGCCGGGACGTGATCCGGACCCACCTTGATGAGTGCTCACCATGCCTGCGCGAGTACGGCATCGAGCAGGAGGTCAAGGCGTTGGTGGCTCGGTGCTGCGGCAGCGAGACGGCACCGCCCGGGCTGCGGGACCGGCTGCGCGCCAAGCTCTCCGAGCTGGTCTTCGAGTCGGAGTCCCAGGAGCTGTTCGCGGAGTGATCCGGCGGGCGCTGCACCGGGTGTCAGGAGTTGGGGCGCTTGCCGTGGTTGGCGGCGCTCTTGCGACGGGCCTTCTTCTTGCGTGACTTCTTCGCCATGCCTGCATGGTACGGTCCGCCAGGATCCAATGCGGCGGGGGCCGTCCACGGTGGACCCGACGCGACGCCGGCCGGGTGGTCCGGCGGGTGGGTGGAGCCGGCACGAGACCTGGGCCGGCAGACGAACGGACCGGACCGAGGAGGATCGGCGATGGCCGAGGAGATCCGCGCCGAGATGGTGGCGAACGTATGGAAGGTGGTCGCCTCCGCCGGGGATCAGGTGGATGAGGGCGACACCCTGGTCATCCTGGAATCGATGAAGATGGAGATCCCGGTCGTGGCCGAGTCCGCGGGTACCGTCACCCGGCTGGCCGTCAACGAGGGGGACGTGGTACAGGAGGGCGACCTGATCGCGGTGCTGGACTGAGCGGCCGGCGAGCGGGCAACGAAGGCGGCCGGCAATGCGGCTAGACCCTGGTATGGCGCTCGGCCGCGCCCTGGTCGATCAGGTCCAGCGCCACCTGCAGCCCGGCCGCGTGCCGTTCCTCATCACTGATGCCGTCGCGCAGCAGGAATGTCGAGGCATGCAGGGCGAAGACGGCCAGCGCCGACTTCAGCCGGAAGGTCACCGACGTGCCGGCCGGGCCGAGCACCTCCAGGACGTGGAGCATCAGGTCCCGCATCTGCTCGCTCTTCGGGTTGTCTCGCAGCGCGGTCTGGTTGCGCTCCAGGAAGCGCATCACCTTGTCGTGGCCGCCCTGGTGCAGGTGCTCGGCGTACCGCTGGACGAACTCGCGCCGCATCTCGACGGTGTCCGGCTGGGTGTGCGCCCAGTCCAGCAGCTCCTCGATCATCGCCAGCCGGTCCTCGATCAGGCTGGTGACGATGTCCTCCTTGGTCTTGAAGTGGTAGTAGAGGGCGGCCTTGGTGACGCCGAGCCGTTCGGCGATCTCCCGCAACGAGGTCGCCTCGTACCCATGCTCGGTGAAGAGGTCGAGTGCGACCTCCTGGATCCGCGTACGCGTGTCGCTGCGGTCTCTCATCCGTTCCTCGCCCGCTGTGACGTGGCCTACTCTGCTTGACGGCCGGCAAGTAAGTACCTTACCGTACGACAGGTAAGTTCGCTAACCGGCCGCCCGGCAAGCTGTCGGGATCCATTTTCTCGGGGGAGATCTAGCGTGACAGCCACCGAAGCCGTGCCGGCCAGGCGTCGCGAGGTCATGGTC
>JAFMQQ010000369.1 GCA_017354595.1 Micromonosporaceae bacterium | reverse complement strand
CACCTCGACCAGATCCCCAACCAGTCGCTGCTGGGCCTGGTGTACCGGCTGGCGTACCCGCACCCGGGCAACCGGCTGCTGTGGCTGGCGCTGGCCGGGGCGGCGCTGGTCTTCGGGATGTGGCGGGCGGCGCTGGCCGGCCGGCGCGGCGATGAGGTCGCCGGCCTGGCGCTGGCCGGAATGACGGGCGCGCTGGTCAGTCCGGTGAGCTGGCAGCACCACCTGTACTGGTTCATCCCCGCACTGGTGGTGCTGGTCGATGTGGCGGCCTCGCCCGATGTGACGCACCGGCGCTGGTACGCGGGACTGGCGGCGCTGGTCTGGTTCACCGTCACGTTCAGCGTGATCGCCTGGTTCGACTGGAAGATACTGCCGTCCAGCCTGATCCACAGCCCGGTCGGTCTGGTCGCCGGCGACTGGCACCTGCTGCTCATGGTGCTGCTGCTCGGGGTGCTGCCGATCCGGGCCGGGGTGGACACGTCACCGCAACCGGCGCCGGCGGCGCCGGCCACGGCTGCGGCGAACCGGGTCGCGGCGCGGTCAACGCAGCCCGGCCGGTAGCCGGTCGGGTACCTCGACACCGTGGGCGTACAGGAAGGCCCGGATACCGTACCCGCCACCGTCCGTCCACAGTGTACGGAGGAACCCGGAGAGCTGTCCGGCATCGAGCTGGGCGCGCGCCGCCGCGGGTAGGTCCGCCAGCTCGGGCGGGCCCATCACCAGCGGCTGCACCCGGCAGCCGGGCCCGAGCGCGATCGGCTGTGCGGCCCACCGGGCGACCGTGGGGTCCGGGCAGATGACCACCAGAGCGGCCGCGCACCGCATCGACGCTCGAAGCGAGGCGAGCTGCGCCGGCCAGACATAGGTCATCGCGTCGTCCCGGTCGAGCTGCACGTTCAACGCGACCGTCCACACGGGACAGTCATTCTCCGAGAAGGTGAGCACCGCGTCGGCGCCGCACTCCGCCGGGCCGTCCTCCCCCGGGGCGTCCTCCCCCGGGGCATTCTCGTCCGGGATCAGCTCCGGCCGCTGCGGCTGCCTCGCCGGCGCCGGCGCAGGTACCGGGATGGGCGGCGCAGTACGCCAGCGGCGCAGCAGGGTACGCAGGCCGGGTACCGCGACGAACCCTTCGGCGATGGCCGAGGCGAGCGCGACGGTCGCCAGGTCGCGTACGTCCTCGAAGCACAGGAACCGGGGCACCCACTCGGGCCGGTACTTCACATTGGACCGGTACAGCGTCTCCAGCTGGTACCAGCGGGAGAGCAACAGCAGCATCCGGCGCCAGGCGCGCAGCACCGGGCCGGCGCCGATCCGGGCGCCGGCGGCGAAGACGGCGCGGAACACGGCGAAGTTCAGCGAAATCCTGTCGACACCCAGGCGTGGCGCCTCGGCGACCAGCTCCGCCACCAGGAACTCGACCAGCCCGTTGTCGGCGGACCGGTCCCGGCGCATCAGGTCGAGAGACAGGCCGCGGCCGCCCCACGGGGTGAAGGAGACCAGCGCCGCCTGCCCGCCATCCGGCCGCAGCGCCTCGACCAGGACACACCCTCCGTCTGCCGGGTCGCCCAGCCGGCCGAGCGCCATGGAGAACCCGCGCTCGGTCCCGGTATCCCGCCACTGCGCGGCGAGATCGATGATCCGCGCCATCTCCTCCCGGCTGATCTCGGCGTGCCGGCGGATCCGCACCCTGTACCCGGCCCGCCGAACCCGGTGCACCGCCTGGCGTACCGGGCGCATCTCCCGACCGTCCAGAGTGAACTGTCCGACGTGGAGGATCGCCTCGTCACCCAGCTCGATGGCGCGCAACCCGGCGCGGGCGAAGGCGGTGGCACCGGCAACGCTCGCACCCATCACGGCCGGGATCCAGGCGTGCGCCTTCGCCTGCCCGAGCCAGGCCCGGATCGCCGGCCCCCACGCCTCCGGATCGCCGAGCGGGTCGCCGCTGGCCAGGCTCACCCCGGCGACCACCCGGTAGGTGACGGCCGACTTCCCGCTCGGCGAGAAGACCACCGCCTTGTCCCGCCTGGTGGCGAAGTACCCCAGCGAGTCCTGGTCGCCGTAGGCCGCGAGCAGCTCCCGGATCCGCAGCTCGTCGCGCGGGCTCAGCTGGGCGCACAGGCGTTGCGAGCGGAACAGTACGCCGAGCGCGGCGAGCAGCGCGATGCTGCCGAAGAGCCCGAGCACCAGGCCGACCCAGCCGGGCGCGTTGCCGCTGCGGGTGAAATCGAAGCTGAAGGCGCCACCGAGTACCCGCTCGGCGGTGTAACCCAGCCGGTCACCGCTGCCGTGCAGGCTGCCCGGGAAGATCTCGACCAGGCTCCAGTCCAGCATCGTGAAGCCGATCAGGGTCGCGGCGAGTACCACCAGCGCCTGGCGCAGGCTGCCCCGCCGTACCCGGGCCGGGAACTGGCGGCGGGCGAGCAACAGTACGCTCAGCACGGCGAGCGTGACGGCCAGATGGGCGCCGGTGACCCAGCTCGTCCAGGCGACCCAGCTGGTCCAGGTGACCCCGCTCGCCCGTCCCGGCGGCCGGCGACCGGCCCAGCGCTGCGGTGCCAGTACCAGCAGCAGCGGGAGCAGCACCACCGCGTAGCAGAGCTGGAGTCCAAAGTAGACAACCAGGATCCGGTGCGCGAGTCGCTTGCGCCGGGCCGCACCGGCGCCGAGGGCGGCCAGGAACACCGCGTACCCGAGATTGGGCCTGGCCGGCATCAGCACCGCGTCGATGCTGTCCCGGACCGGCTCGCTGCGGTAGTAGAACGCCTCGCTGAGCGCGGCGACCGCGCAGATGACGGCGGTCAGCGTCAACAGACCGGCGAGCAACGGCGGTACCCGCGCCCGCCACCCGGCCGCGCCACCCACCGTCGCACCAGCCGCCGTTGTACCAGCCGCCGTCGCACCAGCCGCCCCCGCGCGACCCACGCCCCCACGATATGCGCTTGCTACCTGGCCGGGGCTGGCTAACTGACCGGGACGGTAGTGCTGGTGGTCGCCTCGTCGACGTCGCTGGTGCGGAGGGTGAACTGGAATGTCCAGTTTCCGGGCGAGGGGAGGTTGATCTGACCGGAGGCGTGGTCGTCGGTCTCCGGGAGCAACGGGATGCTGATCGGCTCGATCCCCTTCGCCGGCAGCGCGGCGGAGGCCTGCCACTCGACCACCTTCAGCGGTACACCCTGCGGAGTGGCCGCGTAGAGATGGATGTCGTAGTCGCCGGCGTTGCCCGGCGAGCGGCTGAGGTCGAACTCCAGCTGGTACAGCGTGGTGGTGACCGTGGTGCTGAACGAGCCGCTGGCGGCCTGCTGGCCGGTGGGGCTGGCCGCGGCGGCAGCGGTACGGGCCGGGGCCGTCTGTACCAGCACGCTGGCCAGGCCGAGGATCACCACGGCGCCCAGCACCTCGGCCAGGACGGTGCGGCGCAACCGCCCCACCGTGGCCGGCTCGGGTGTGCGACCCACCAGTCGCCGGGAGAACCAGGCGACCGCGAGCACCACGGCGAGCAGCCCGACCTTGGCCAGCACCAGCTGGCCGTACCCGGTGTGCAGCAGGGCGCCGAGCGATCCGATCTCGACCAGAGCCTGCGCCGTGCCGGCGAGTACCAGCACCCCCACCGCGAGCATGGCCCAGTTCGACCAGACCGGCAGGATCTCGCGCAGCTCCCCCTCGTTCGCCTTGCGCAGCAGGAAGCCGAAGAGCACCAGCAGCCCACCGATCCAGATCGCCGCGCTGCCGAGGTGTGCCACGTCGGCGATCACGGTCAGCGCGGGCGCGGTGGAGGAGTCCGGGTGGCCGGCGAGGGAGAAGGTTGCGACGCCGGCCACGCCGAGCAGCACCACTCCGGTCAGGATCGCCTTGCCGGCCGGGCTGGGGCCGGTGCCGTCCGGTCCGGTCGCGGTCCGGCCGGCCAGGTGCGGTCGCAACAGCAGGGCGGCCGCGGCGAGCACGCCCAGGCGGATCAGGTGCAGCACCCCGTACTGGCTGGTGAGCACGTCGACCAGGTCGGAGCCGGCGGCGCCGAACAAGCCAGCACCGGTGCTGTACGGCGCCTCGAGGTACAGCTCGGCCAGGGTGCCGAATGCCGCGATGCCAAGGCCCAGGTACGCCATCCGGGTCGGGCCGGTCCGGTCCAGCCGCTTCGGCCAGAGCGCGA
>JAFMQQ010000368.1 GCA_017354595.1 Micromonosporaceae bacterium | reverse complement strand
CGGGCCGCCACCGCGACCACCGCCGGACGGCGGGCCGGGATCCGCCCCCGGATCTCCTGGGCGAGGGTACGCACGTCGTTGGCCGAGGTGCCGCCGGGCGCCTCGGTGCCGACGTACGCCACGCCACCCACGTCGCGGGCCGACTCGGCCAGCCCGGAGGCGCCCGCCAGCAACAGCTGGGCGCGCAGCTTCGCCAGCTCCTTCTCCGCCTCGCGCAGCTCCGCCACGGTCTGCTCGACCCGCTCGCCGACCTGGTCGGTCGGTACCCGGTACAGCTCGGCGAGCCGGGACACCAGCAGGTGCTCGCGGGCCAGGAAGCTGAACGCGTCGGTGCCGACCAGCGCCTCGACCCGGCGCACCCCGGAGCCGATCGAGGACTCGTGCAGGATCTTCACCAGGCCGAGCTGGCCGGAGCGGCCGGCGTGGGTACCGCCACACAGCTCCCGCGCGTAGTCACCCACCTCGACCACGCGTACCTCGTCGCCGTACTTCTCGCCGAACAGCGCCATCGCGCCCAGCGCCCGCGCCTCGGCGAGCGAGGTGACGAACGCGCGTACCTCCAGGTCGCCGATGAGCACCTCGTTGATCTGCTGCTCCACGTCGTGCAGCACGCTGGGCGGCACCGCCTGCGGAGTGTTGAAGTCGAACCGCAGCCGGCCCGGCGCGTTCAGCGAACCGGCCTGGGTCGCCGCCTCGCCGAGGAACTCGCGCATCGTCTGGTGCACCAGGTGGGTGGCGGTATGCGACCGGGAGATCGCCCGGCGCCGGTTCACATCGATCTCCGCGAGCGCGTCGGTACCGACGCGTACCTCGCCCCGGGACACCTTCGCCTTGTGCACGATCAGCCCGGGTACCGGCTGCTGGACGTCGTACACGGTCAGCTCGCCACCGTCGGTGCGGATGACGCCCTCGTCCGCCTGCTGCCCGCCGCCCTCGGCATAGAACGGCGTCGCGGAGAGGACCACCTCAACCAGGTCGCCCTCGGCCGCCTCGACCAGGCCGGTACCGCCGCCACCGAGCAGGGCGCGGATCCGCGCCTGGCGGCTGGCCTCGTGGTACCCGGTGAACTCGGTCCGCCCACCGTCCTCCAGCACCGTCCGGTACGCGGAGAGGTCGACGTGCCCGGTCTTGCGCGCCTGCGCGTCGGCCTTTCCCCGCCCGCGCTGCTCCGCCAGCAGCCGCCGGAAGCCCTCGAGGTCGACCTCGAGCCCCTGCTCCTGAGCAATCTCCACGGTCAGGTCGATCGGGAAGCCGTGCGTGTCGTGCAGCGTGAACGCGTTCGCGCCGCTGATGGTCCGGCCACCCGAGCTGCGGGTCTCCTCCACCGCCAGGTCGAGGATGGTGGTGCCCTGCCGCAGCGTGCTCAGGAACGCCTCCTCCTCCGCGTACGCGTACTGGCTGATGCGCTTGTAGTCCTTGGCCAGCTCCGGGTAGGACGGGGACATGCAGTCCCGGGCCACCGGCAGCAGCTCCGGCAACGCGGGCGCCTGCCAGCCCAGCAACCGGATCGACCGCACCGCCCGGCGCAGGATGCGCCGCAGCACGTACCCCCGCCCCTCGTTGGCCGGAGTGACACCGTCGCCGATCAGCATCAGCGAGGTGCGTACGTGGTCCGCGATCACCCGCAGCCGTACGTCATCGGGATGCGACTGGCTGGCCGCGTGGCCGGAGTGGGCGCCGTAGGTCCTGCCGGTCAGCTGCGCCGCCTTGTCCAGGATGGGCTTCACCTCGTCGACCTCGTACAGGTTGTCCACGCCCTGCAGGATCGAGGCGATCCGCTCCAGACCCATGCCGGTGTCGATGTTCTTCGCCGGCAGTTCATCGACGATCCGGAAGTCTTCCTTGCTCCGCACGTCGGTGATGTCGTACTGCATGAAGACCAGGTTCCAGAACTCCAGGTACCGGTCCTCGTCGACCTCCGGCCCGCCATCCCTGCCGTACTCCGGCCCGCGGTCGAAGTAGAGCTCGGAGCAGGGGCCGGCCGGGCCAGGGATGCCCATGTGCCAGTAGTTGTCCTTCTTGCCGCGGCGTACGATCCGCTCGCTGGGCAGCCCGGTACGGCGCCAGATGGCGATCGCCTCGTCGTCGTCGAGGTAGACCGTGGCCCAGATCCGCTCCGGGTCGAGGCCGAAGCCGCCGTCCGCGACCGGCTTGGTGGACAGCTCCCAGGCCAGCGGGATCGCCTTCTCCTTGAAGTAGTCGCCGAAGGAGAAGTTGCCGTTCATCTGGAAGAAGGTGCCGTGCCGGCTGGTCTTGCCGACCTCGTCGATGTCCGGGGTACGGATGCACTTCTGCACACTGGTGGCGCGCGGGTACGGCGCCGGTACCTGACCGAGGAAGTACGGTACGAACTGCACCATGCCGGCGTTGATGAACAGCAGGTTCGGGTCATCGATCGCGGGCAATGGAGCGCTGGGCACGACAGTGTGCCCGTTCGCCTCGAAGTGGGCCAGGAACCGTCGCTTGATCTCCGCGGTCCTCATGGGCGCGCGCTACCTCTCTTCGTCGATCTCCACCGTCGCGCCCTCGAAGAGCTCCGCGCGGATCTGCTCCTCGCGCTCGGCCATGCCCTCTCGGACGTCGTCCATAAAGGTACGGACCGATCCGAGAACGCCGCCAGCGGTATCCCGCGCCGAGCCGGCCAACCCGGTCGGGCTGAGGCTGCGCGCCTTCTTGGTGACCGCCCGTACCACCAGCGCACCTACCGCCAGGCCGACCCCCAGCCACAGCAACCGTTTCACCTGTGGGCTCCGCTCCTGTTCCACCGGCGCGCCAGCCGCGCGCAGATCACCTGGGACATTTCACTTGGGACTTGCGATCGATTGGCGCTGGGCGCGGCGCTGCTGGCGCTGCTCCTTGAGGGTGGCCCGCAGCTCCTTCTCCTCCTCCTGCGCCCGCCGCTTGGCGGCGGCCCGGCGTACCCCGTAGCCGAACGCGGCCACCTTGACCAGCGGGTTGGAGGTGGCGGCAGTGACCACCGCGGTGAGGTTGGCGACGTTGGCGGTCACGCTCTGGGCGTGCCCGGTGATGGTATCTAGCCGCTCCAGCTGGAGATTGACCCCGTCCAGCGAGGTCTGCACCTGGTTCAGGGCGGTGTTCACATTGCCAACTGTGGAGTTCACGCTGTCCAGCAGCGGCGAGGTCCGGTCGGCCACGTCGTTGATGGCCCGGGTCGCGGCATCAACGGTCGCCCGCAGCCGCAGGATCGGTAGCGCCAGCACCACCACCAGCATGAGGAACGCCCCCGCGGCGACCAGGGCCGCGATGCCTCCGACGGTCACGGACACGCCTGTCACCTCTCGCCTCGATGTCCCTGCCGGCGGGGTGGTGGGAGCCGGCATAAGACTTTGTACGCCAACGGGCTGACCCTACCGTCCGTGACCGGGGCCCACACTCCAGAGGCCCATAGTTCCGGGCGTCAGTGGTGCCAGTGGGGGTCCACCTGGTCGCCGACCTTCGCGCTGACCTGCGAGACCGGGCAGGCCGCGCTGATCGGTCCGGTCGGCCGGGGCACCGGTCCGGTCGGAGGTGCTCCGTTCACCGCGTCGGACGGGACCGCCGCGGAGGGGCCCAGGCTCGGGCCATCCGCCAGTGAGGTGGTGCAGTTCGCATCCCGGGTGTACAGGTCGAGCACGAACTGGTCCCGCTGCCAGCAGCTGTACCTGCCCTCGCTGACCTTCGGGCAGCCCGGTGCTGTGGCGGGCTGCCAGCCGGCCCGGCGCAGCGCGGTCTGGTAGGCGGCGTCCGTCTCGGCGGTCGCCCGGGCGGACTGCCAGTCCCGCTCGCGCAATCGGCAGGTCTGGATGCAGTACCGGCTGCCGCTCTCACTGTCCTGGTGGGCGAGCGCGGCCCAGCTGGGCACGGCGAGCTGGTCAAGCTCGACGAAGACCGGGTCGCGTACGGCGTCGCGGATGAAGAAGAAGGTGGGCAGGGCGCCCAGCATGACCAGTGCGACACCGGCGAGCAGCAGCGTCGCCGCGCGTCCGACCCGCCGTTCGGCGACCTCGTTGACGACGGGCTGACCGGGCGCCTCGGCCCGCGGCCCCTTCGGGCCGGTACCGGTCGGGCCGGACCTGCCATGCCCCGGCGCGGGTGGCGCCGGTGGCTTCAACGCCGCCGGGCCGACGGGGCCGGCGGGTGGCGGTAC
>JAFMQQ010000367.1 GCA_017354595.1 Micromonosporaceae bacterium | reverse complement strand
CCGACCCGCTGCGCGATACCGCGCAGCACTACACCACCGAGGCGGCGGCGACTCCCGCCCCGGTCGGCTGGGCCGGCCCCTCCGCCGAGGCGTACCGGAACAGCTGGCGGGCGCTCGCCGACCACCTGGCCGGCGGGCCGGAATCGATGGCCGACCGGCTGCGCCACACGGCGTCCTATGTGGACGATGTCGCCGACTGGCTGGCCCGGACCCGGGACGCGTTGGCGATGACGCTCGCCGAATGCCTCGGCTCGCGGGAGGCGGTACGGCTGCGCACCCCCGCCCCGGCCGGTGGCTCAGCACAGCGGGCTCACACAGCCGCAGCCGCGACCATCGCCGTCGAGGTGCTGCGCTGCGCCGCCGAGGCGCTCGACGCGGGCGAGCAACTGCGGTCCCGTTGGGCCGGCCGGCTCGACGAGCTGGCGTACCGCCCGCCGGCCGGTACCACCGCACAAGCCTCCGGCACGCTTGTGGTTCCCTCAGTCTGACCGGATGCGCAGCGTGGTGAAGGTGTCGAACCGTACCGTGCTGGTGGTCTCGTCGATCCAGTAGGTGCACGTCACCGCGGCGCCGTCGGCCCGGGTACCGCGTACCTCACCGAGGTACAGGTTGGCGAAGCCTGGCTGGCGGTCCATTCCCCGGTACGGGTTGGTGTGCTGGTTGAATGCCCACTCGGTCACCGCGACGCGCAGATCCTGCGATGGATCCTCCCGCTCCGCCCAGGAATCGAGCGCCTCGATGACGTACCGGAATGTCCACTTGCGACCGTCGACGGTCACCGGTGTGCCCAGGCCAGTACGGCGTCCAGTGAATCCGGTCGGGCCGGCCCCCTCGCCCGCTGTACCGCCTCCCGCTGCGCGGCGCGGGTGACGGCGCCCTCCCGTACCCGGGCCACCTCGGCCGGGTCGAGCGCCACGTCCTCGGCCCGGTCGTCGGTCTCGGCCGCGATGAACTGTTCGGCAATCCATGCCGGGTCGATCGGGGCACTGCCCCGCAGCGGCCGGCCCCGGTTCGCCCGTTGCCACGGCGCCTCGCCATGGCTCAGTATCGTCAGCTCGCGGCCGGTCAGCCGACCGTACCGGTGGACCACGTACCCGATCGTGTTCAGCTCGGCCTCGCCGAGCGCAGCCGGCTCCGGCCGGCCAGCCTCCGGCGCGCCAGCGCTCGGCGGGGCGGCGCCCGCGGTGGGGGCGCGTTCGGCGTGCCAGACCTCGGGGACGACCGGGCCCATGTCCCAGGCCGAGATGGTCTCGCCGAACAGCGGCCGGCCGAACTGGGCCAGGTGGTGGCCCTGGCAGTAGTACAGCAGCTTGTGCAGCTTGACCGTGCCGAGGTTGGGCAGCCGCTGCCGGATCGCGGCCGCCACATCCCGCGCTGGGACGGTCATGCTGCCACGGTACCCTGCGTCACGTCGGGGTCCGTACCGGTCAGGCCGGGTTAGGGTGTCGAGATGGGCATGCTGTGTGCGGTCAGCTTCAACCGGTACGGCCGGCTCTACTACTTCGACCCCGGTGACCTGACCCCTTCGGTCGGCGACAAGGTGCTGGTACCCACCGATGACGGGCCCGAGGTTGCCGAGTGCGTGTGGGCGCCGCAGTGGGTCTCCGAGGACACCACCGGCGCGCCCCGGCTGCTCGGCATCGCCGGCGACGAAGACCTGCGCCGCGACGACCAGATGCGCCGCCGCAAGGCGGACGCGAAGGTGGCGGCGAAGAAGCTGATCCGCGAACACCAGTTGCCGATGAAGGTGGTCGCGGTCGACCACGTGCTGGACAGTCCCGGCGCCTCGGGCGGGCGTACCACCATCTATTTCACCGCGCCGCACCGGGTGGATTTCCGTTCCCTGGTACGGGATCTGGGCGCGACGCTGCGCTGCCGGGTGGAGCTGCGCCAGCTCTCGGCCCGGGATTCGGCCCGGGTACAGGGCGGCATCGGCTCCTGCGGGCGTGACCTGTGCTGCGCGACCTTCCTCACCGACTTCGAGCCGGTCACCATCAGGATGGCCAAGGACCAGGACCTGCCGCTCAACCCGCTGCGCATCTCGGGCGCCTGCGGCCGGCTGATGTGCTGCCTGAAGTACGAGCACCCGCTCTACGAGAAGAGCGCCTCCTACCCCACAGCCGGCGCGAAGGTGGAGACGCCGGAGGGACCGGGCCGGGTGGTGTCGCGGCATCCACCGAGCGAGACGGTGGGGGTACGCCTGTCCAGCGACGGGCGGGTTGCCCGGTGCGCGCTGACCGAGGTCTGCGGGTCGCGCCAGGCCTACCAGGGCCGCCCGGGCTGATCCGGCTCAGCCGCGAACGTAGCCACCGGGCCGGAGCCGATCAGTGGATCCGGATGACCGGGCCGGCGAGCTGGTAGGAGAACGGCTCCGCCGGCTTGACCCAGGGCTGGTGCTCCTCGCCGTGCGGATTGGCTGTCCACTTGCGACAGACGAACGGTATGGCCACCGGATAGATGGTCAACCCGTCCGGCCCGACTCGGATCCGCAGGAAGCACTTGGCGTCCTCGATGCCCTGGCCCGCGTACAGCTCGTTGACGTTCACCCCGAACCAGCTCGCCACCACCAGGTACAGGCAGACCACTTCGGTACCGATCACCGAGGCCACGCTGCCGTAGAGCACCACCGCCACCAGCAGCGAGAGCCCGAGCGGCCAGTGCGCGAAGGGTAGCGCCGCCCAGGCGAAGGCGCCGCCAACACCGAGTCCAAGGTGGACAATGCCGTGCCCGGCGCCGAGCAGGTAATGGCGCGGCAGGCGCCGGCCGGCGGTCGGCGGTACCGCGAAGAACATGGTCGCGGCGAGGATCAGGAAGCCCATCAGGCCGACCGGTACCACCGACAGGCGCAGCAGGTTGCCGCTGAAGAACCGCACGACGTTGAGCAGCGCGAGCATGTAGAGCAGGTGCAGCACGCCGAGCAGCGCGGCGAAGCCCGGGTTGCGCAGTGGCAGCCGGGCAAAAACGCCGGCGGCGAACCGGCGGGAGACGGCCGCGCTGGGGAATGTCTCTTGTAGACGGTACCGGCGGGTGGGGCTGGCCCGGCGCGACCGGCTCGCCGGCGGCGGTACCTCGATGGTCTCCGGCAGCCGGTGGGTCGGGTACAGGTAGGCGCCGCCCCCGCCGCAGGTGACCAGGTGCCGCTGCCCGCCAGGCTCGCTCGGCGCGGCGCTCGGCGCGTCGTCACTGCAGTAGTGGGCGTAGTGGTGCAGGTCGCCGGAGAGGAGCAACTTCAGCTCCACCCCCGGCACCGAGAGCACGTTGCGCACGAAGTAGTCGATGGTGTTGTACGCGTTCGGCGAGTTCACCGCCTCCACCCAGCCCGGGGTCGCCGGGCAGAGGATCACCCGGTCGCCCGGGCGCAGCTGCTCCTTGACGGCCAGGAAGTAGTGCATCTGCGGGTCGTCGAGGTACGCGCCGAACTGGGTATCGATCGCCATCAGCCACCACTGGTGCGGCAGCCGGATGGCGAAGTACGAGCGCGCCTGGACGTTGCGCCAGGCGCCGATACAGTCGGTGCCGTTCTTGGCGAACAGCCGGAGGAAGGCGGTCAGGCCGTCGTACCAGTCGTGGTTGCCGGGCAACGCGTAGAGGTGCGGCCGGCGCTGGCCGGGCGGGCAGACCGGCAGCGCGGCGCGGTACGGTCCCTTGGTCCGGTCCTCGTACCGCTGGCTGCTCGCCGTCGGGTACACCTCGTCGCCGCCCATCAGCAGCATCCGCCCCCGCGGCAGCTCGGCGCCGTCCAGCCGCAGGCTCGGCTGCGCCAGCAGGTACGCCACCGAGTACGTCGAGTTGAACCCGTCGCCCACGTCGGCGACGTAGTCCAGCCACGCCTCCGGCTCGTCGGCCCCTTCGTCGTGTATCGGCGCCGGCAGGGCATTCTGCAGTTCACGCTTGTCCAGGTAAGCGCCGAATTCGGCGGAGACCAGCACGCGAACGGCGGTACCGGTGAGTTGCCGGGGTGCCAGCCAGGCGACCTGCGGCTGGGGTTGGAACCCCAGCTCGCCCGGGTCGAGGCTGCGCGGCCTGGGCTGCGGATCGGCGCCGGGCGGATCCTGCCGGGGCGGATCCGGCCGGGGTGGGGCGGGGTGCGGGACGGGCGAGTCGAGGGTCACGGTTTCGCAGGGTACCGCCCGGCGTGGATACCCAGGGGCGGGC
>JAFMQQ010000366.1 GCA_017354595.1 Micromonosporaceae bacterium | reverse complement strand
GAGTTGCGCAGCAGGGCGCGCAACTGCTCCCGGTTCAGCGCCGCCCAGAGCAGATGGTCGGTGTCGAGATCGTGGGCACCGGTGGAGGAGGCGAACCGCGCCGCGTCGACGACCAGATCGCGGGCGGCTCCGCTCATCAACCGGGTCAGGTCCACCCGGTCGTTCGGCTGCCGGCCCCGGCCACCCTCGGAGTTGCCCTCGCCCCCACCGGAGAGCAGGTTGTTGAAGACGTCGTCCCACGAGCGGCCACCGCCGGAGCCGCCGCCGCTCTGGCCGCCGCCGCCGGTACCGCTGCCGCCGCCCGTCATGCGCTTGCCCACCTTCCGTTCAGCCAGGTCCGGCGGCTGCCGGGCCACGTGTAAGACCGGGACCGACGGGTAGCTGTCGAGGTATGACTGTCAACCCGATCCAGTTGCAGAAGTTCCTGGGTGGCATCGACTACCCGACCAAGAAGCAGAAGCTGCTCGACCACGCGAAGCGGGCCGGTGCCGACGACAGAGTCATGAAGACGCTGCGCTCGCTGCCCCGGGACGACTTCAACTCTCCCAACGACGTGAGCGAGGCGATCGGGGATCTGCACGCCGGCTGAGCCGTCAAGCCGTTACCTGCCGTACGGGTTCCTTCTCGGCCTCGGGCTCGGCTGCCCGGGGCCTCGCCCGTTCCGCCACCTCCTGCTCGGCCTGCTGCTCCAGTTGCTCCGTCCCCGGCTCGCCCACCAGGCTCATCAGCGCCTCCGGTACCGCCATCCGGACGTGGTTCATCACCGCCGCCGGTACGCTCCGGCCCAGCACCTCCAGTACCGACGCGATCAGCCGCTCGGCGTCATTGGCGTGGATCTGCGCGCGTACCACCACCGCGGCCATGAACTCGTTGCGCCCCACCTGACTGACCCGCTGGTCGACCGGGAAGTGCCGGCCCACCGCTGGGCGCAGCGGTCCGGGCAGGTTCGCCGACAGGTACCCCGCCACCCCGTACGGGAGCACCTCGCCCAGCGTGTTGAGTACCGCGGTCATCGCGGCACGGGGCGGTACGTCCACCCCGGATCTCGCGACCATGTCGTCAATCTCCGCCTCGTTCATCTGGATCCCCCGTGCTCGCCCATGTCCGGGCTATACCCGGCTTACCGGACTCATACCCTGCCGGGTGCCCAATTGCGCGCGTGTAGCGCGCCAGCGGCCGTGCATTTGCGCGGGTCGAGCGCGCCAACGGACAGTCCATCGCGCGGATGGCGTGGCAGCGGACAGTCCATCGCGCGGAAGCGCGCGAGCGGCCGTGATTTGCCGGGCGCCGCCTCGGGTACGGACCGGCTATGACCGTCGACGCGCTCGCCGAGGCAGGACGAGTGACACCCCGGCCGCTTGACCGGGGAGACGCGGAGGCGTTCTGCGCGCCGCGCACCCTGGACGTACTCATCCCCACCCGGAACCGACCGGCGGAACTCGCCGCGACGCTCTCCGGTCTGGCCGGCCAGCCGGAGTCGTTCGGGGTGGTGATCTGCGACCAGTCCGACGACGGGCCCTCGTGGCGGCATCCCGCGGTCGCCGGCCTGGTACGGGTACTGCGCCGGCAGGACCGGCCGGTGTTGCTCTGCGAGCGCCCGGAGCGGCTGGGGCTGGCCGAGAACCGGGCGCACCTGCTGGCCAGCTCGCAGGCGCGGTACGTGTTGTTCGTCGACGACGACATCTGGCTGGAGCCGGGCTCGGTGGGCCGGATGCTGGACGCGATCCAGACGCTGGGCTGCGGGATGGTCGGCAGCTTCCCGCATGGACTCTCCTATCTGGACGATCATCGGCCGGAGCAGGAGAGCCCGTACGAGGAGTGGGCCGGCCCGCCGGAGCCCGAGCGGATCTGGCCGCGCGGTCCACAGTGGAACCGGTCGCTGGTGCACGCGGCGGCCAATCTGCTGCACGTCACCGACCGGCTGGGACTGGGCCCGGACGAGTGGCGGGCGTACAAGGTGGCGTGGATCGGGGCCTGTGTGATGTTCGACCGGCGCAGGCTGCTGGACTCGGGTGGGTACGACTTCTGGCCCGAGGTGCCCTCCGACCACGTGGGCGAGGATGTACTGGTGCAACTGCGGGTGCTGGACCGGTACGGCGGGGCCGGCATCGTACCCAGCGGCGCGTACCACCTGGAGTCGCCGACCACGGTGCCGCACCGCGCGGTGGAGTGCTACGACGTGGTACCGGTACACGAACCGCAACGGCTACCCGGCTGAGAGCAGCTCCAGCGCGGCCTCGCGTACCTCCTCCGCGGGAATGTCGTCCACAAAGGAGAGTCGGTGCGCGCAGCCCTCCCCCGGCCGGGCCGGGTACAGGTCGCGGGTGCAGTCCCGGCCGCACTCCGGGCAGTTCAGCCGCCAGGAGATCATCGGGCGGTGCCGGGTACGGGTGGCCGGGGCGCCGTTGATGAAGTTGCCGATCCAGTACAGGCCGACCGTACCGGCGCCGACCGCCTCGGCCAGGTGTACCGGCCCGCTGTCGTTGCCCACCACCACCGCGCAGGTCGAGAAGAGCGCGGCCAGGCCGCCGAGGGACACCTCATCCACCAGCGCCCGGGCCGGCCCGCGCATCCCGGCCACCACGCCCTCGACCAGATCCCGCTCGGCGGCCACTCCGGTCACCAGCACCTGCGCACCCGCCTGCGCCAGCGCGTCGCCGACCGTGCTGAACCGCTCGACCGGCCAGCGCCGGCGCGGGTCGCTCGCCCCGGGATGCAGTACCACCCGGGGCCGGTCCGCCTCGCCGAGCAGCCGCTTGACCTCGACCCGGTCCTGCTCGGTGAGCTCCAGCGCCGGCCGGTAGGTGACCGGGGCGGCGCCGACCAGCTCGACCACCTCCAGGTAGCGGAAGACCTCCGGCTGGTAGTAGACGTAACGCACCCAGCGGTCCAGCGGCGGCGCGTCGGGCGAGCGCAGGCCGCAGGTCAGCCGGGCGCCGAGGCCGGCGACGAACGGGTTGCTGTGCCGCCCGCCGCCGTGCAACTGGATCGCCAGGTCGAACCGGTACGCCATGGCGCGCGTGAAGAACGCCGCCCGGGTGGACGGCGCTTCCTCGCTGCCAGACGGTGCCGCCTCGCCGGCGGCCGGGTCGCGGATGCCGGGCAGCGGCGGTACCACCACCACCCGGTCGATCGGCCCCGGCCGGTCGCGCAGGAACCCGGCGTGCCAGGGAGCGCCGAGCAGGGTGATCTCCGCGTGCGGGTACGCCGCCCGCAGCGCGGCCAGCGCCGGCAGTGCGAAGACGAAGTCGCCGACCGCGTTCGCGCGCAGCACGGCGATGCGCTGGATGTCGCGCTCCGGTTCAGGCACGCGCCCGCTCCGGCTGGGCCCGGCCGCGGATCCGTTCAATGATCGCCGAGGTGGACCGGTCCGGTAGGTAGGACAGGGTGCGTACCTGTCCACCCAGGCGGCTGACCAGCTCCGCCTCCGGGATCAGCTCCGGGCGGTAGTCGCCGCCCTTGACGTACACGTCCGGGCGCAGCCGGGTCAGCAGCCACTCCGGGCTGTCCTGCTCGAAGACGACCACATCGTCCACACAGGACAGAGCTGCGAGTACCGCCACCCGGTCCTCCACCGGGTTCACCGGCCGGCCCGGCCCCTTCAGCCGGCGTACCGACTCGTCGGAGTTGACCGCCACCACCAACCGGTCGCCCAGGGAGCGCGCCTCGCTCAGGTACCCCACGTGCCCGCGGTGCAGCACATCGAAGCAGCCGTTGGTGAAGACGATCCGCGCGCCGGTACTGCGCGCCCGCTCGACCCGGCGAGCCACTGCTTCGGCATCGCCTCCATCCACTGTGGATCCTCCATAGTGGATGGAGCAGACGGCGGTACCGGCCGAGTCGAGTACGCTGTCGGCGGCCGCCTGCGCCAGCCGCGCGGCGGTCGCGGTGGGTGCCCCGGCCAGCAGGGCGAGCACGAAGGCGGCGAGGTAGCTGTCCCCGGCACCGGTACTCCACGCGGCGGGTACCGGCCGGGCGGCGAAGGTACGGGTCGGCGCACCGGCCGGGCCGGCCACCAGCGCACCGTCCACATCGATGGTCACCGCGACGGTACCGGCACCGGCCGCCGCGCGGACACCGGCCAGCCGCGGCTCGATCCAGGCCACCCGCGCGCCATCGCGCGGCGGCGCCACGCCGCCAGGAGCCAGCCGGTCGCCAGGAGCC
>JAFMQQ010000365.1 GCA_017354595.1 Micromonosporaceae bacterium | reverse complement strand
ACCCGGCGCGGGAGCCGCCTCGCGCACCGTTCCCGCTCGGACCCAACCCGAGCGCGGGCGCCGGCTCGATCACCGGCTCGCCGCCGCCGGCCTCTCCGTCGATGGTGGGCGCCGAGTACTGCAGCGCGCGCGGGCCGCTTCGGGACGCGCCCAGGCCCTTTGCCCGGATCTCCACCGGCGCCTCGGAGGTGGGCAACGGCACGGCGTCGCCGCCGGGCGCCGTGGTCGGCTCCTCAATCTGTACCTCCAGGTTGAACAGGAACCCGACCGCCTCCTCCTTGATGCCCTCGAGCATCTGGGAGAACATGTCGAAGCCTTCGCGCTGGTACTCAACCAGCGGATCCCGCTGCGCGTACGCCCGCAGGGTCACGCCTTCCTGAAGGTAGTCCATCTCGTAGAGGTGCTCGCGCCATTTCCGGTCGATCACCTGGAGCAGCACCTGCCGCTCGAGCTCCCGCATCACCTCGGAGCCGAGCTCCTCCTCACGCTGCTCGTACGCGGTGTGTGCGTCCTCCACCAGGCGCGAGGTGACGAACTCCGAGTCCAGGTGCTCCCGGGAGCCGCCCGCCTCCTCCTCGAGATCCTCGATCGTCAGGCCGACCGGGTACAGCTGCTTGAGGCTGGACCACAGCTGGTCGAGGTCCCACTCCTCGGCGTACCCCTCCGTGGTGGCTCCGGTGCAGTAGGCGCCGACCACGTCGTCGATCATGTTCTGTACCTGCTCGTGCAGGTCCTCGCCGTCCAGTACCCGCTTGCGTTCGGCGTAGATCACCTGGCGCTGCTTGTTGAGCACCTCGTCGTACTTCAGGACGTTCTTGCGGATCTCAGCGTTCTGCGCCTCGATCTGCGTCTGCGCACTCCTGATCTGGCGGGTGACCATCTTCGACTCGATCGGCACGTCCTCCGGGATGTTGAAGCGATCCATCACCGCCTCGACCGCGCTGGCCCGGAACCGGCGCATCAGCTCGTCCTGCAGCGACAGGTAGAACCGCGACTCGCCGGGGTCGCCCTGCCGGCCGGACCGGCCGCGCAGCTGGTTGTCGATGCGCCGCGACTCGTGCCGCTCGGTGCCCAGTACGTACAGCCCGCCGGCGTCGATGACCTCCTCGGCCTCCTCCTCGCACAGCTTCTCCCAGCGGTCCACCGCCTCCTCCCAGGCGGCGGCGTACTCCTCGGGCTGCTCCTCCTCGGACAGGCCACGGCCGCGCAGCTCCGCCGCGGCGAGGAACTCGGGGTTGCCACCGAGCAGGATGTCGGTACCCCGGCCGGCCATGTTGGTCGCCACGGTGACCGCGGCCTTGCGCCCGGCCTGCGCGACGATCTCCGCCTCCTTGGCGTGGAACTTCGCGTTCAGCACGTTGTGCGGGATGCCGCGGCGGCGCAGCATCTGCGAGAGGATCTCCGAATTCTCCACCGATACGGTACCGACCAGAATCGGCTGCCCCAGCCCGTGCCGCTCGACGATGTCCTCGACGACCGCATTGAACTTCGCCTTCTCGGTCTTGTAAATGACATCGGAGCGATCCGCCCGGATCATCGGCTTGTGCGTGGGGATGGTTACCACACCGACGTTGTAGACCTTGTTGAACTCGGCCGCCTCGGTCTGGGCGGTACCGGTCATGCCGGAGAGCTTCTCGTACAACCGGAAGTAGTTCTGCAGCGTGATCGTGGCCAGCGTCTGGTTCTCCTGCTTGATCTCGACGCCTTCCTTGGCCTCGATCGCCTGGTGCATGCCCTCGTTGTAACGCCGGCCGTGCAGGATCCGGCCGGTGAACTCATCGACGATCAGCACCTCGCCGTTGGAGACGATGTAGTCCTTGTCCCGCTTGTAGAGCTCCTTGGCCTTGATGGCGTTGTTGAGGTAGCCGACCAGCGGGGTGTTCACCGACTCGTACAGGTTGTCGATGCCGAGCCGGTCCTCGACGGTGGCGACGCCCTGCTCGGTGACACCGACGGTGCGCTTGGACTCATCGACCTCGTAGTCCCCCTCGCCTTCGGTGCCACGGGTCATGTTGCCGACCACCTTGGCGAACTCGGTGTACCACCGGGCCGACTGCTCGGCCGCGCCCGAGATGATCAGCGGGGTCCGCGCCTCGTCGATGAGGATCGAGTCGACCTCATCGACGATCGCGAAGTTGTGGCCCCGCTGCACCAGGTCGACCGCGGCCAGCGCCATGTTGTCCCGCAGGTAGTCGAAGCCGAACTCGTTGTTCGTCCCGTAGGTGATGTCGCAGGCGTACGCCTCCTTGTGCAGCACGGAGGGCTGGTTCGGCAGGATCACCCCGACGGTGAGCCCGAGCATCCGGTGCACCCGGCCCATCCACTCCGCGTCCCGCTGGGCAAGGTAGTCGTTGACGGTGACGATGTGCACGCCATTGCCGGAGAGCGCGTTCAGGTAGGCGGGGAGCACCGAGGTGAGGGTCTTGCCCTCACCCGTCTTCATCTCCGCGATGTTGCCGAAGTGCAGCGCGGCACCACCCATCACCTGCACATCGAAGGGCCGCTGGCCGAGCACCCGGTGGGCCGCCTCGCGCGCGGTGGCGAACGCCTCCGGGAGCAGGTCGTCGAGCGACTCGCCGTCGGCGTACCGCTGCTTGAACTGGTCGGTCAGCTCGCGCAGCTCCGCGTCGGTGAGATCGACGTAGTCCTCCTCGATCGAGTTGACAGCGGCGGCGATCGCCGACAGGCGGCGAAGGGTACGACCCTCTCCGGCGCGGAGGATCTTTTCGAACACGGCCACGGAAGCGCTCCCTCGAAAGTCTGCGGAACCCCGGGCGGCGACGCCTGCGGAGCCGGCGCAGCCAGGGATCCATGGTAGGCAGATCGTGCCCTATGACCACCAGCCGCGAAGCTCCGGACCCTTCGGCACGATACGGCTGGGGTTGATCGCGTCGTGCGTGGTGTAGTAGTGCCGCTTGATCTGATCGAAGTCGACCGTCTCACCGAAGCCAGGTCGGCGGAAAAGCCGGCGCGCGTACCGCCATAGCGCCGGCATCTCGCTCAGCTTGTTCCGGTTGCAACGGAAGTGGTTATGGTAGACCGCGTCGAAGCGTACCAACGTCGTGAACAGCCTGACATCGGCCTCGGTCAGGCGGTCGCCCACCAGGAAATCGCGACCGGAGAGTCGCTGTTCCAGCGCGTCCAGGCGGGCGAAGAGCGCGTCATAGGCGAGCTCGTACGCCTGCTGCGAGGTGGCGAATCCGCACCGGTACACCCCGTTGTTCACGTCCGTGTAGATCTGCCCCATCACCTGGTCCAGCTCCGGGCGCAGTTCCTCCGGGTAGAGCTCCGGCGCCCCGGGCCGGTGGAAACGCCGCCACTGGGTGGAGAAGTCGAGCGTGATCTGCGGGTAGTCGTTGCTCACCACCCGGCCGGTGAGGGTGTCGATGATCGCCGGTACGGTCACCCGGCCGGCGTACTCCGGGTCGGTGCTCCGGTACGCCTCCGCGAGGTACCCGATGCCCAGCACCGGGTCGCGCCCGTCGGGGTCGAGGGTGAACCGCCAGCCCCGCTCGTCCCGGATCGGGTCCACCGTGCCGAGCGAGATCACCTCGTCCAGCCCGAGCAGCCCGCGGACGATGACCGCCCGGTGCGCCCACGGGCAGGCACGCGACCAGACCAGCCGGTACCGGTGCGGTTCCAGCGGCCACCGGCCGTGCTGATCCGGCCCACCCCCGGGTGGCGAGGCGGAGTCTTCGGTGATCCGGTCGGTGAAGCGGTTGCCCTGCCGGACGAATTCGCCGGCCCGGCTCTCAGCGCCGAACTGCGCACGGGTAGCGCCCGGGGACTGTGGCGTCGCGGCGGTCACCGGTCCATCATGCCGCGTGAGACTGGGGGGCGTGGTGTACGAGCTGCCTGAAGAGCAGATCACCGGGTCGGGCCTGCTGCTGCGGCCGGCCCGTCTGGCCGACGCCGATCAGATCGCGGCCGCCTGCGCCGACCCCGCGATCCAGCGGTTCGTACCGGGACTGGCCAGCCCGTACACCCGGGCCGACGCGGTGAATTGGATCACCGAGGGCCGGGGGGTGGCCCGGGCGGCCGGCGGAGTCGCCCTGGTGATCGCCGACCCGGCCACCGGCCAGGTGCTGGGCAGCGCCGCGGTACACCACGTGGACCGGTTCGACCGCGTCTGCGAGCTGGGCTACTGGGTGGCGCCCTGGGCGCGCGG
>JAFMQQ010000364.1 GCA_017354595.1 Micromonosporaceae bacterium | reverse complement strand
ATATGGTGTAAGGCCTGGCGTTGCCCCGGTTGGGAGGATCGACGGTGCGTGACCCTCAGGAGAAGCCTTCGGACCTGATCCGGAGCGTCTCCCGGGCGTTACGTGTACTTGAGGCCGTCGGCGGCTCGCCGCGCGGCCTGACCGTCAAGCAGATCGCCCGGCGGTGCGAGCTGACCGTGGCCACCACCTACCATCTCGTCCGCACACTCGCCTTCGAGGGCTACCTGGCGCGCCGCGACGACGGCGGCTATGTGGTCGGCATGGAGATCTCCGACCGGTACCGCGAACTGGTGATCGCCTTCCGCGGCCCGGGGTCGGTCGAGGATGTGCTGAAGCGGGCGGCCGCGGAGACCGGGTACAGCCATTACGTGGCGCGCTTCATCGGGCACCGGGTGGTGATCGCGGCGGTCGCCGAGGGGCCCCGCTCGCCGTACCTGGAGGATCTGGTACCCGGCTTCGACGACGGCGCGCACGCCACCGCGCTGGGCAAGTCACTGCTGGCCACCCTCACCCCCGAGCAACGCGCCCGCTACCTTCGCGATGTGGGCATGCGCACGTTCACGCCGGCCACGCTGACCACGCTGGAGTCGCTCGAGGCCGATCTCGCGGCCGGTGAACGGCGGGCGATGCACATCGAGATCGGGCAGTACCGGTCCGGTCTCGCCTGCGCCTCGGTGCACGCGATCACCCCGCGCGACCTCGACCGCCGGGTGGTGGTGGCCTGCGCGATGCCCGCCGGTGAGCTGATGACCTCGGCGAAGGCGACCCGTACCCGGTTGGCGGCGGTCGCCAGCGAGATCGCCGCCGTATACGCTGAGGACTTCGGCGCGACCGGCTGAACCACACCGACCGCAGATGCGTAAGACAGAAAAGAACGGCGCATCTTGACAGGCGGACCCGGTGGCGTTAATGGCGAATCCCGAACAGGACAGAGGCGTGGACGATGCGGAGCTGATGCGCGCGTTGTACGCCGAGCACGGGGATGCCCTTTTTGCCCAGGCCTTGCGGCTGGCCAGCGGCGACCGGCAGCGCGCCGAGGACCTGGTACAGGAGACGCTGCTGCGAGCCTGGCGGCACCCGGAGGCACTGGACCCGGACCGCGGCTCGGTGCGCGCGTGGTTGTTCACCACGATCCGGAACCTGGCGATCGACTCGTGGCGCCGCCGCTCGGTACGGGTCGGCGAGGTCATCACCGACACCCCGCCTGAGGCGCCGGGAGAGGACGAGACGGACCGGACGGTGGAGGCGTGGCTGATCGCCGACGCGCTCGGGCGGCTGTCACTGGTACACCGGCAGGTGCTGGTGGAGTGCTTCTACCGTGGCAGGTCGGTGGCGGAGGCGGCGGCCCGGCTCGGGGTACCACCAGGCACGGTCAAGTCACGAACGCACTACGCACTTCGATCATTGCGGCTGGTACTGGAGGAGATGGGGGTGACGCCATGAGGTGCATGCACTCCATCGAGGCAGGGGCATACGTTCTCGGTGCGCTCGCCCCGGCCGACCGCTCCGCGTACCAGCGCCACCTGACCGGCTGCGCCGTCTGCCGTGAAGAGGTCGCCGACCTGGCCGGGCTGCCGGGTCTGCTGAGCCGGCTGGACGAGCCGACCGCCGCGGCGATCGCCGAGGGCCAGGCGCCGGGCGAGGCGCTGCGGGTGGCGGTCGTCACCGAGCAGCCGGAGCCGGCCGATCTGATCGATCCCGGGCTGGACGACACGGTCCCGATCAGCGGCATGCCGATCGGAGCCGGCCCCGCCAGCGGTACGCCGGTCAGCCCCGGCCCGTACGCCCGCCGGCCCAGCGCCAGGCCACCCGGCCGACCGGTACCGGCACCGCCCCCCTCGCTGCTGCCCGGCGTGCTGGAGACCACCCGTGCCCGGCGCGCCCTGGCCCGGCGCCGCGGTCGCTGGCTCACCGCCGGCGGGCTGGTTCTCGCTGTGTGCCTGGTGATGGTGAGCTTCGTCAGTGGGTTGGCGGTACACCGGCAGAATGGCCAGCCGGTCGCGGGAAGCACCTCCGGGGTGCCGCAGCGGTGGCTGGCCCCGATGGAGGGTGCCCGCTCGGACGTACCGGTGACCGCGGTCATCGCCTTCGAGCAGGCCGCCGACGGCGGTACCGACATCGCGATGAGCTGCACCTACACCGCCACCAGCGATACGAGTGAAAAGTGGCAGCTGCAGATGGTGGTCTACCCGAAGAGCGGTAACGCCGAGACGGTCAGCACGTTCTGGGCGAGCCCCAACGAGTACAAGGCGGTCACCGCACACAGCTCAATGGCGCCCAGCGACATCGGCCGGATCGAGGTGCAGCTGGTCAAGCAGGGCACCCCGGTGCTCATCTACCGGGTGACCTGATCGACGCCAGCTCCGGTTCGGCGACCGGGGCGGGGCGGCGGGCGCTGGCGCCGCGGTGGGCATGCCGGAGCGCGTCCCAGGTGAAGACCAGCAGGCCGACCCAGACCAGGCCGAAGCCGAACAGCCGGGACGGCGGCATCGGTTCGTGGTACAGCAGGATGCCGCAGAGCAACTGCAGAATGGGCGTGAGGTACTGGAGCATGCCCAGCCCGGTCATCGGGATCCGGTTGGCCGCGGCGGCGAACAGCAGTAGCGGCACCGCGGTCCCCACGCCGGACAGAAGCAACAGCACCGTGTGGGCCGGCGAGACGTGGCCCAGCGTGGATCCGCCCCGCGCGGTCAGCCAGCCGAGGTAGGCCAGCGCCGGCAGGGCGAGCATCCCCGACTCGGCGAACAGCCCGTCGGTCGGCGGCAGCCCCAGCCGCTTCTTCACCAGCCCGTACCCGGCGAAGCTGAACGCCAGGGTGAGCGCGATCCACGGCAACCGTCCATAGTCGACAGTGAGGACGACGACCGCCACCGCGCCGATCCCCAGCGCCACCCACTGCCACCGCCGCAGCCGCTCGCCGAAGGCGAGCAGACCGAAGAAGACCGCGACGAGCGGATTGATGAAGTAGCCGAGCGCGGTCTCGACCACCCGCCCGCCGACCACGCCGTAGATGTAGATCCCCCAGTTGAGCGCGATCAGCGCGGTGGCCACGCCGATGATGACCAGGGTGCGCGGCCGGTGCCTGAGGGTGGACATCCGCCGCCAGCTACGCGTCAGGAACAGCAGCAGCGCCACAACGACCAGCGAGCCGAGGATCCGGTACGCGAGAATCTCCACCGGACCGGACGGGCGCAGCGCCTTGAAGTAGATCGGGAAGAAACCCCAGGACAGGTTCGCCGCGAGCGCATACGCGTAGCCGGTGCGGAGCTTGTGCATGCCCCCACGGTATGGGGTGAACCGGCTCGCAGTCCTTAACGGGTGGCGGTTCTCACCGGTACGACTCCGGTGCCTGGCGGACCTTCGGCTTGTGCTTCTTGGGATCCGGGATGACTATGCTGAGCAGCCAGCTCACGATCCCGACGATGAGCGCGCCGAAGATCGATGTCCATGCGCCGTGTACCTCGAACGGCAGGCCGATGTGGCTGGCGATCAGTCCGCTCAGCCAGAACAGGAAGCCGTTGACCACCAACGCGATCAGGCCCAGGGTCAACACGTACGCACCGCAGCCGACCAGCTTGACGATCGGCTTGAGGATCGCGTTGACGATGCCGAAGATGAGCGCCACTGCCAACAGGGTGCCGATCTTCTTGGGGGTCGAGTCGGTGGTGATGGTGACCCCGCTGAGCAACCAGCTCGCGAAGGCGAGGGCCACTGCGCTGATCACCAACCGGATGATGAAGCTGACTGCGGTACGCATGCGGGGATCTTTGCACGCGCCGGTGTGGCCCGGCCACCCGCCTTGTGGCCACCCGCCTTGTGGCCAGCCGCGCCATCGCGGCCAGCCGTCAGCCGATGAGCTGGCGCTCGATCGGGGTCGGGTCGACCACGGCCCATCGGACCGTGCGCCGGCTGACCACGCCGACCATTCCGGGCCGGATCCGGGTCAACCACTGCTGGCTGTCGCCGAGGTCGAGGGCACTACCGGCGACCACCGCCCCGGCGGAGTCCAGCGGCCCGAGCAGCACCAGGTCCGCCCGGGCGAGCAGGTCAGCATCGACCGCGGTCAGTTCGTCCCGGACCACCAGACTGGTATGCCAGGGTGCCGCGCCCGGCTGGCCGTCCGGTCCCGTCGCCGGCTGCGCCCACCCGGCCGGCTCCACCCGGCCCGCGGGCACCGGGCCGACGTC
>JAFMQQ010000363.1 GCA_017354595.1 Micromonosporaceae bacterium | reverse complement strand
GCGGCCACCACCGTGTCCGCCGGCAGCTGCCGCGGCTGCTCGCCGCGTACCGTCACCGTGCAGCCGGTCACCTTGCCATCGCCGAGGATCTGGTTCACCTCGGCGTTGACGATGATCTCGCAGGCGGTCTCCTTGACCCGCGCCACGGTCCCGGCGTGCGCCCGGAACTTGTCCCGCCGGTGCACCAGCGCGACCGACTTCGCAACCGGTGCCAGTGACAGCGCCCAGTCGAATGCGGAGTCACCACCACCGATGATCACCACGTTGTGGCCGGTGAGTGCGTCCAGTTGCGGTACAAAGTAGACGATGCCCTCGCCGGTGAACTCGGACGCCGCGGGCAGCGGGCGGGCGGTGAAGCTACCCAGGCCGCCGGTTACCAGAATCGCTCCACAGTGGAGGGTATCGCCGTTGTCGAGCGTCAGGGCGGGCTTCTCGTCCACATAGGAGAGTCCTTCGGCCCGTACGCCGAGCAGGTACTCCGGGTGGAACGTGTCGGCCTGCTGCACCAGGTTGGCGACCAGGTCGCGGCCGCGGATCACCGGAAAGCCCGCCACGTCGTAGATGAGCTTCTCCGGATACATCGCGGTGACCTGGCCACCCGGCTCTGGAAGCGCGTCGATGACCACTGTGGACAGACCGCGGAACCCCGCATAATAGGCGGCGAACAGCCCTGTCGGACCGGCTCCGACGATTGCCACGTCGACCTGTCGCACCTCACTCACCCACCGTTCATTCGGGCTTTTTCAAGACTTCCGTGTCGAACCCTACTACGGGCGCCGCGGGGGTGGCGGCAACGGGGCCATCGACCAGCGTGGGCACATCGATGAGCGTCGGCTCGGTGACGGCCGGTCGCCGCAGCCGCCGCTGGCGCAGCACGACCGCCGCGACGACCCCGCCGAGCAGGCCGAACAGGTGCGCCTGCCAGGCGACGGCCGGATCGTGGTACACCAGGCCGGAGATCGTCCAGCCGTACAGCAGCCCGACGAGCACACCGACGCTGATACCCCACCAGCTGCGCTCCACGATGCCGCGCACCAGCAGGTAGCCGAGGTACCCGAAGATGACTCCGCTGGCTCCGATGACGGTGGTGTGCGGCTTGCCGATCAACCACACCCCGACCCCGCTGATCAGAGCGACCATCGCAGTCACCCACAGGAAGCGCTTGACGCCGCGGGCCAGGACGAAGGTACCGGTAATGATCAGCGGCACACTGTTACCGTACAGGTGCGGAAAGTTCCCGTGCAGGAAAGGCGAGAAGATGACGCCGTCCAGGCCGGACACGTCGTGCGGGCGGACGCCGCCAACCTGGTCGAGCCGGTGGCCGGTGGCCAGATCCAGCAATTCGATCAGAAACAGCACCGGCACCACCGCGCACATGCCGACAAAGGCCCGGCCCAGGGCCGCGTAGAACTCGACCGTGCCGAAGCGCTCCGCCGCCCCCTGCTGGATCGCCATGATTTGTTGTTAGCAGGTTCGGGCCAGTGCTACCAGCGGGCTCAGTACCAGCCGTGGGCTTGCCAGTAATCCCACGCGCCGCAAGGCGTGCTGTACCGGTTCTTGATGTAGCCCAGTCCCCACTTGATCTGCACCGAGGGGTCGGTCTGCCAACCGGTACCCATCTTGGAACCGGGCAGCGCCTGCGGGATGCCGTACGCACCGGAGGAAGGATTCTGCGCCTTCGTGTGCCAGCCGCTCTCCTTGTTCCACATGTTGATCAGGCACGGCATCTGATCGAGCCCGAAGCCCGCCGCGAGCAACAGCGTGCAACCCAGCGCCTGGTTCTTCGCCGGCTCCGAGGTCCCGTTGTACACCGAACATGAACTGGGTACCGGCCCGTAGCTGTACGGCCGGGTCTGCGACCGGCTGGCACCCTGCGAGCGAGACTGCGAGTCGATCGACTTCTCCTTCGCCGCCGCCTGGCCGGCGGCCGAGACCGCCTTCGCCTGCGCGTCCGCCTGCGCGGCGCGCTGGCCGGCGCCGGCCCGCCACTGGTCGGCCTGGTCCTGGCGCAACTGGTTGATCTGATCCGCCTCGTTGATCGCGGCCTGGCCGCTGGCGGTGATCTGCTCCTGGGCCCTCCGCTCGATCCCGAGCGCGACGCCGCCGGTCAGGCCGAGCACGAGCAACCCGATGGCGAACGCCCGGAAGCCGACCTGGCTGGGCCGCCGGCGCGGTCGGGGCCGGCGGGCCGGGTGCGGACGGCGGGTTGGAGCCGGGCGGCGCGGCGGTAGCGGGCGACTCACCCGAGCGGTTCCCTTCCTCGGCGACATGGCCGCGGCTGCCGCCGCGGGCGCCCGCCCGCCGGTGATGTCGCCAGCCCGGCGTGCCGGGGCGACTGCCGCAACTCAGGCCACACCGGACTCTCGCCACTCTGGCCACAGAAATCGACAGCCGCCACAAGGCGCTCCGGTACACCTTTGCCTATTCGGGCTCAGGACGCCAGTCGGGCGATGCCTGAGAGTGAAAAGTTGCACGGGGCAAAACCCACATTCCAGCTTCTTACGGAAGATCTTCGAGCAGATCAGTGACCATCTCCGCGATCGGTGACCGCTCCGAGCGGGTGAGGGTGACGTGGGCGAACAGGTGGTGGCCCTTGAGTGCCTCGATGACGGCGACCACGCCGTCGTGCCGGCCGACCCGCAGGTTGTCCCGTTGCGCCACGTCGTGCGTGAGTACCACCCGGGAGCCGGTACCGATCCGGGACAGCACGGTGAGCAGCACGCCACGCTCCAGGGACTGCGCTTCGTCCACGATGACGAAGGCGTCGTGCAGGCTGCGGCCGCGGATGTGGGTCAGCGGAAGCACTTCGAGCATGCCGCGTGCGGCGATCTCCTCCAGCACGTTGTCGTGCACCAGGGCGCCCAGGGTGTCGAAGACCGCCTGCGCCCAGGGCGACATCTTCTCCGACTCGGTACCCGGCAGGTATCCGAGGTCCTGGCCGCCGACCGCGTACAGCGGGCGGAACACGATGACCCGCTTGTGCCGGCGCCGCTCCATCACCTGCTCCAGGCCGGCGCAGAGTGCCAGCGCCGACTTGCCGGTACCGGCCCGACCGCCGAGCGACACGATCCCGATCGAGTCGTCCAGCAACAGGTCCAGCGCGATCCGCTGCTCGGCCGACCGGCCGCGCAGTCCGAACGCCTCCCGGTCGCCGCGGACCAGCCGTACCGCCTTCTCCGGCAGTACCCGGCCCAGCGCGGAGCCGCGCGGCGAGTGCAGCACGAGGCCTGTGTGGCAGGGCAGCCCCGAGGCACCGGCGGCGACCTCAGCGGCCGGGCCGGACCGGCCGGAGGCGGTACCGGAGAGCTCGTCGAGGTCCAGCGTCTCACCGGCGTACAGCGCCCCGATCTGTTCCTCGGTCACCTCGAGTTCGGCCATCCCGGTCCAGGTCGGGTCGGTAGCCTGGCCGTGCCGGTACTCGTCGGCCGAAAGCCCCACCGCCGCGGCCTTGACCCGCAGCGGCATGTCCTTGGTGACGAGCGTGACCTGTTTGCCCTCGGCCGCCAGTGCCAGTGCCACCGAGAGGATCCGGGCGTCATTGGTGTCGCTGCGGAAGCCCGGCGGCAGCGCGCCGGCATCGGCGTGGTTGAGCTCGACCCGCAGGGTACCGCCGGCATCGTTGACCGGCAGTGGCGCGTCCAGCCGCCCGTGCGCGGCGCGTACCTCGTCCAGCAGGCGCAGCGAGTGGCGGGCGAAGTAGCCGAGCTCCGGGTGGGCGCGCTTGCCCTCCAGCTCGGAGATGACCACGAGCGGGAGGACGACCTCGTGTTCGGCGAAGCGCATGAAGGCCGCGGGATCGGCGATCAGCACGGAGGTGTCCAGAACATAGGTGCGGACCGGTGCGGCGGGGACGGGACGCGGGAGCGGGTCTGGTGCGACGACTGGTCACAGGCTGCTCCGCAGGGCGGCACCCGTACGCCCGGCTGTGCCTCAGTGCGCCCCGGGAGGGCACGCCCAGGCCAGGACTGCCCGGGCCGCCAGCACGGGGGTCGGGTGCGGCACTCGTGCGCCTTGGCCTGCCCGGCGTGGCGCGGGAGGACCCCGGGCCACGCCTAAAGCTAACCGCACCGGGCCGGATCGGGAAGACGTTGGCCACCGGCCACTGCCCACCGGCTACCGGCCACCGGCGCGGCGGATCCGGCCGCGGGACGGCTGCAGGCCGCGGCGGCCGCCGTGCATCGCCCGCCGCGGCC
>JAFMQQ010000362.1 GCA_017354595.1 Micromonosporaceae bacterium | reverse complement strand
GGCCGGGACTCACCGCGTGCGGCAGCCACTTCAGCCATTCCCAGTCCCGGTACCGCTCCGGGCTGGCACAGCAGGCGATGCGCAGGCTGCCCGGCGAGTGGAAGGTGACCAGGTGCGCCAGTACCGCCCGGGCCAGGCCGAGTACCTGCTCCCGCTCGCCGTTGACGGTGACCCGGGAGAAGCTGCGCAGCGAAACACCGACGGGCAGCCCGGATACCGTGCCGTAGGCCCGGATGAAGTGGCGCAGCGAGGTCGCGGAGACCGGGTCGAGGTCCTCCAGCGGCGCGGTCTGCGGCGCCCGCAACGGGGTGGCGAGCAGTTGCGCGCCGGTGGATACGCGTACCCGGGTGAAGTCCTTGTCCCCCCGGCGCCGTTCCCACATCCGGTCGGTGCCGGCGTACGACCACAGGTCGCCCGGCTCGGGCAGCTGTTCCCGTGCCTGGATGCGCTGCCGGGTGGCCACGTCGCGGACCTGGTCGCGCAGCTGGGTCAGGTAGCGCATGTAGTCGCGCCGCTCGTCGTTGATCTGTGCCTTCTTCGCGCCGGAGCCCCGGGCCAGGCTCATCACCAGCATGCCCACCATCGAGCTGGCGTAGAGCGCACCGTAGACGTACGTCATGATGCCGCCGGAGCGTCCGATGTAGACGAACGACATCGCGCCCATGCCGAGCATCATCGGCAGCGTGAACAGTAGTTGCATCACGCCCTGGGCGCCGGCGCCACCGCCACTGCTGGGCAGCAGGGGCGGTGACTCCAGCAGGATCTCGCCGAAGCCCTCGTCGGGTTCGGGCGGTCGCTGGCCGCCGAAGGCGGGTTGGAAGGCAGGCTGGCCACCGAATGCTGGGTTGCCGAAGGCTGGCAGGGACATGGTTGCTCCTCATTGGCCGATCGGCCTCGATCTAACCCGGTCCGGGCAAGCTCCGCCAGATAAGGCGATGTGGGTACTTGTGCCCTGTGAACGCTGGCGGCCGCCACCTATCCTGGGCCGGGTACGCAAACGGCAGCAGGTGAGCGAGGTGGATCCGGCGTGGCCGACAACAGTTTCAGTCTCGACGCGGAGGCGCTGCGGTCGATCCGGCAGGTGTTGCTGCAGCTGCACACCGAGCAGGGTCAGGTGCACCAGCAGCTGGCCACGATGCCGCTGCCGTCGGGGGGCGTCGGCAGCCAACTGCACGCTTCGGTAGCACAGACCCATGGCGACCTGTCCGACAAGCACGGCAAGATTCTGGACGCCATCGGTACCAATGAGGAGACGTTGATGCAGCGGATGCTGGACAACTACGCGGACTCCAACGCCAGCGCCCAGTCGGTGCTGCGCGGCGTGATCCAGGGGTAGGCGCCGAGATGTCCGGAGAAGACCAGCAAACGACGGCAAAGACCCAGACCACCGCGCCGGCCAAGGGTGGCATCTCCATCGGCAGCATCTTCACCATCAATGTGGGCGGGGCGGGCTCGCCGGTGGGGAAGGCGGCCGGCACGGTTGCCTCCGGGGTAGGGAACGTGGCAAAGCCGGTCCCGGTCAACGCCCAGCGCGCGGTGTTGGGTGCGGTGTTGATTCTCATCATCGATCTGCTCTTCGAGCAGACGCCCAAGCCGTCCACCCAGACCGCCGCGGCGGCCACGATGGACGCCGGCGCCCAGCAGATCCAGCAGCAGGTCACCGAGATCCAGAACATCATCAAGGCGATACCGACCAGCGCGCTGCAGGGCCCGGCCGGACAGCAGTTCCTGGCCAACATGCAGGCGTTGCTCGCCGGCCTGCAGGCGATCGCGCAGAGCCACACCGCTGTCGCCAACGTACAGACCACCGCCGCCGCGCAGACCAGCAGCAACCAGGCGGCGACGGCGGCCAAGGTAAAGGCGATGGACGCGGTCGTCGGCGCGCTGATGAACTCGATGTTCGGCATCTGGGCGGCGATCGCGATGGTCGCCGCGATGGTGGTTTTCGTGAAGCTGATGACCCAGAAGACCGACAGCAGTCTCAACCAGATGAGCAGTACGGTCCAGGCGGTCCAGACGCAGACCACCGATGCCACCACGACCGCGATCCAGACCGCGCTGCAGCAGTTGCAGCAGAGCGTACAGGCGGTACAGACGGCAACCACCACCGGTGCTGTTCCGGCAACGGGCCTCGCGACGGCGGGTGCGGTCACCGGCACCCCCGCGCTCCCGGCGCAGGCATACAACCCGGCCGCCGGCTACAGTCCGGCCGCCGCACTGAACCCGACCGTCGGCACGAGTGGCCTGCCCTGGCAACCGACCGACCCCGGGACCGGAACCGGCACCACCGCCGGTACCGGCACCGCCGCAGGCACGGCGGCACCGGCGAACGAGACGGTTCTGAAGTTCGACTCCCAGGGCCACCTCATCGAGGCCGATCTCGCCGCCGGTGTCACCGACGCCTCCGGCGAGGTGGACGGGAAGAAGTTCGACATCGACCTGAAGAAGTAGCCGCGACGGTGGCGTGACAGGCGGGCAGGGGATGGACGAGTCACTTGAAGAGGTCTACGCGCGGGTCGATGCCGAGCTGGCGAAGGTCCAGGAGATCCAGGCGACGGTACAGCGCATGGAGATCACCGGGCATTCGCGCAACAACGAGGTGGTCGCCGTGCTCAAAGGCAGCGGCGAGTTCACCAAGATACAGATCGACGAGCGCACCTTCCAGCGGTACGACCCGCGCAGTATCGGCGGGTTGGTGACCGAGGCGGTCAACGACGCGCTGCGCCGGTACTCCGACGCCAGCGTCAAGAAGCTCGAAGCGATCGGCCAGGAGCTGCTGCGATGAAGGAGTTGCTGAAGTGACCGCTCCGGTCGCCCCGCGCCGGGTGACCGTGGTCGCGCCGCAGACCCGGGTGGACATCTCGCTGCCACCGCAGAGCACCGTCGCCGAGCTGATACCGCACCTGGCGCGGATGGCGGCACCGGGCGACCACGTCAACGGCGGCTGGACACTGGGCCGGCTCGGTACCGACGCCCTCGACGATTCGTCCACTGTGGCCAGTGCCGGGATCCGGGACGGCGAGATCCTGTACCTGAACCCGCGCGGGCTGCAGCCGGCGCCGCTGCTCTTCGATGACGTGGTGGACGCGATCGCCAAGGCGACCAGCGACCGGCGCGGGACCTGGCGGCCCGGGTTGACCCGCGGCATCGGGTTGAGTGCCACCTTCGCCGCCCTCACCGCGCTGGCGGTCCTGATCGTGATGGCCGGGCCGCCGGCGCCGTTCGGGTCGCTGGCCGCCGGGGCCTTGGCGGCCTTCCTGTTGCTCGGTGGCGGCGTACTGTCCCGTGCCGCCCGGGACGGTACCGCCGGCGCGGTGGTCGCCGGCGCCGGTGTCCCGGCCGCGTTGCTGGGCGGTATCGCCGCCATCGGCACCTGGACGCCCGGCAAACCGTGGTCGGTAGGAGCCAACGCGTTCGCCGTCGGCTGTTCGGTGACGGTGGTCTTCACGATCCTGGCGGCCATCGTGGTGGGTGCCCGGATCGCGGTCTTCGCCGCCCTCGCGGCGGCCGGCACCATCGGCGCCGTCGGCGCGCTTGTCGCGCTGGGTACCGGCGCCCGTGGCTCCTCGGTCGCGGCCGGGCTGGTGGCGGCCGGGATGCTGATCAGCCCGGTACTGCCGATGCTGGCACTGCGCCTGGCCCGGCTGCCGTTGCCGCACGTACCAACGGATCCGGAGAACTTCCGCCGCGATGAGCGACCGACACCGGGGCCCGAGGTGTCCCGGAGTGCGGAGGTTGCGGCGCAGGTGTTGACCGGACTGCTCGCCGCGCTCGGCGCGGTCGTCTTCGGCGGCACGCTCGCGTTGCTCGGCTCCGGTTCCATGTGGGCACGGGCACTGGGTACGGCGGCCGGGCTGGCACTGCTGCTGCGCTCGCAGGCGTACCTGTCGGCGTGGCAGCGCGGCGCCCTGATGCTCGGCGGTGCCGGGGTGTTGGCGGTTACCGCGGCGAGCGTGGCCGCCAGCGGCGGCGAGGGTACCAGGGTGGTGATGGTGGGCGTGGTCGCGCTCGCCGGCCTGATCGCGCTGACCTACGCACTGCGGGCGTCACGGCAGCAGCCGTCGCCGTACTGGACCCGGTTGCTGGACATCATCGAGTTCTTTTCGTTGGTCAGCCTGCTGCCGCTGGCCGCCGCGGTGATCGGAATCTTCGCCGGCGTACGCAGCCTGGGCGGCTGACCGGCTGGGCGGGCGGCC
>JAFMQQ010000004.1 GCA_017354595.1 Micromonosporaceae bacterium | reverse complement strand
ACCCGGCACCGGTCTGGCCGCCGCCGCGCTCCACCGTGGGCCGTACCGGCGCCTTCGGCCCGCCGCCGCCGCCGTCGCCACCGCCACCACCGCCGCCGGTGGAGACCCTGCCGGTCTCGGCACCGGTCACAGTGGACGGTGGTACGCCAGTGTGCTCCAGCATCGGCGGTGCCGCGGCGACCGGCCCGTCGTTGACCACCTCGCCAGGCACGATCCGGTCCGGCGGGATCGGCGCCTCCGGCCGGCCCGAGGTGATCAGGTCTCCGTTCGCGTCGACGCGGACGTAGCTGCCGTCCGCCCCGCGCCAGCCTCCGCCGCCGTACTCACTGGAGAAGGTCATGGCGCCGTTGTCCCGGAAGGAGAAGACACCGAACCCGGTCTGCTGGTCGAAGAAGACGGCCGAGTTGGTGTCGCCGATCCGGCCGATCTCACCGACGCGGCCAGGCAGGCTCATGGCGGTACCGAAGCCGTGGAAGGACGCGCCCATCAGCATGCCCTGGCCGGCGCCCGTCTTGATGTCCCCGCCCCAGTCGATCTGCCCCTCGGCCTGATGCAGAGCCTGCAGCTGTTGCGGATCGCTGGTGAGCCCCTCCTGAATCTTCAGGTCCAGCCACTGCGCCCCGTCCATCGCGGCGGCCGACACGCCACCGGCCAACCCACCGGCGAACACCTGCCCGGCCAGGCCGTGACCGCCGAGCATCAGACCGCCCATCAGTACGCCCTGGCCGAGGCTGGTCGCCATCTCCTTCATGTCGAGGCTGCTGCGCTCGCCGCCGACCATCTCGTAGAGCTGGGCGCCGACCTCGCGTACGGCCATGAACTTCAGGCCCTCCAAGGCGCGCGTACCGACGAACCTGCCGGCCGCCTTGAGCAGCGTGGTCTCCGCGACCTTCTGCTCCACGTACTTCGCCGCGGCATCCTTGGTGGCCTGAGTCAGTACGTCCTTGCCGACGTTCTCGGCGAGCGCCTTCTCGGCGCTCTTGACGCCCCACTTCTTGAGCAGCTGCTCCTCGATGTCCTTCGCGACCTGGTTGCCCGCCCGCTCGGCGCCCTGCTTGAGCATCTGCTTGGCGGTCTGCTTCTCCAGCCACCGGGTGACGAAGCTCTTTCCGGCGTTGTCTTCGATCTGGTGCAGCAGCCCGTTGCGCATCCCGTCCTGCAACACGCCCCGGGTGAAGTTGTCCGCCGCCGCGCGCCCGGCGTCCCTGGCCAGGATGGTGCGCGGACCGAAGTTGTCCAGGGCCCTGCGCAGCGCGCCCTTCCCGACGTCCTTGCCCAGGTCCTTCAGGCCGGTGAGGAAGGTCTTGCCGGTGAACTCCTCCAACAGCTTCTTGAAGCTGTCCACGGTCAGGTTCTTGATCAGGCCGGCGATCCGGGTCAGGGCCTCCCGGGCGATCGTCGAGATGGTGGCGCGGGTGATGGCGAACTCCGGCCCGGCGGAGATCAGGCTGAGCCCGAACGAGAAGATCGCCGAGACGATCGCGGCCACCAGCTCGACCAGGAGCTGGACCAGGGTTATCGCGACGAAGAACTCTTCGGTCTCCAGCTCCAGCCCGTACCCCTGGACGGCCTGCTGCATCCCGTACGCGCCCTGGACGGCGGAGCCGAGGCTGGTGAGGTAGTCGGACCAGCTCTGCTGGAACTGCATCGCGGCCCCGTCGCCGCTCCAGTTGGCGACCACGTCATCGGCGGCGTGCTGGAGGTTGTCGAAGTGATTGGAGAGTACGTCACCCAGACCGCCCCAGACGTCGGCCAGTTCATAGACGCGCGGGGTATCGGCGTTGGGCAGCTTGCCGATCAGCATCTCGCCGACGAGCGACGACGAGCCCGGGATCCATTTGTCCAGCTGGGCGAAGTCGTGCAGGATCTCGGCCATGATGTGGGACCCGGGTCCCCCTTGACCTGTTGGAGAAGACACGCATCACCCTCCGGCCGGGCCGCTCCGCACGCTGTCTGGTCGCGCCGCTACACCGACCGGATTCCGGCCTCGTTCATGCCCTCCGTGGTCAGGTAGTCGGTCATCGAACCGGTGATCGCGTCCGCGTACTTGGTCACCCGGTCGCCGACCGACTGGGCCGCCTGCTTCGTCGCCTCGTTGGCCGGCGCCTGGCTGCCATCACCCATCTCGATCGGCTTCTGGTACGTGTGCTTGAAACCCTGGTCGCCGTTCCAGAAGTCGTCCGTGCCCAAGGTGTCCGGGCCTTCGCGGTCCTCGATCTCGCCGATCAACCGGCTCACGTCGGCGCTGACCGCCTCACCCTGGGCGCTCATGCCCGCCGCCGCACCGATGATGTCCGCCGCGCTGCTGGTGATCTTCACGTATTCACTCATCGCCCGTCACACCCTCCGCCAGCTCCGTGTCGTGGCTGCCGATCAGCTTCTCCATGTCCATCCCGCCCACCTGGGCGGCGCGCAGGTCCGCGGGCACACTCTCCGCGTAGATCTCCTTCACCTTGCCGGCCGCATCCTGCACGGCGGCCCGGACCGTCGCGACGATCGAGGCCGACAGCGCCTTGGAGTTGGGATTCCGGTACACACGTGGATCGATCTCCAGATCCACCAGCTGGCCGCGCGGGCCGACCACGGCCTTGATCAGCCGGTCGTCCGACCACGCGGTCCCGGTCACCCGCAGCATCCGTTGCTGAATGCCGTCGATGTTGTCGATCGTCTTACGGAGGTCGCCCACGATGGACTGCAGCGCGGACCAGTTGGGGCGCTCCGGGCGGTCCGGGCGATCCATGGCCAAACCTCCCCCGCGATGCTCAGATCGAACGACGTCATGAAGGAATGTACTCAATCCGCGCAGCCGCGTCATTCTCCAGACGCGGGGAACTCCGCCGGCTCCGCTCCCGACCCACCCTGCCGGTACCAGGCGCCGCGGTCGGGCCGGTCGGCCTCGTCCGGCAGCCAGAGCAGCAGGCCGGGCACTTTGTCACCGGTGAGCGTGAAGCTGACCGCCGAACCTGGGTCCACCACGAGCTGGTACTGCTCACCCGGCCAGCTCGCCGCCACCTCGGCGAACCGGCGGCGCAGGCACTTGACCTCAGGCGGGCAGCCGGCGGCGAGGCCTTCCACCGAGGTAAATACCTCGATGGTTGGCTGGTCGTACTGCGGCGCCAGCCGCCACGGCATCTCCTCGATCGAGACGAACCCGGCCGCTGCCCGCTCGGTCACCGGTACCAGCACCTCGGCGTCGAGCAGGCTGCGCAGGTACGCGTCGAGCCCGGCACTGGTCTGCGGGTCGGTGGAGCGGCGGGCCCGGATCACGTCCGCGACCGCGGTCACCGGCCGGGTACCGGCGGCCGCCTGCGCCAGCGCCTCGATCTCCACCCAGGCGTCGATCGGCAGCCCGGGGTTGACCGCCAGCCGCCACTGCGGGTCCGGCCACTTGGCGCGCAGTTCCCGATAGCTGGTGGTGGTGTACCCGTCGGCGACCGTCTGCACCGCCGCGGCCAGCGCCGGCAGCGAGGTGAAGACGAGCAGATAGGTGTGGCCGAACAGCTCCCACGTGACGAAGCGCTGCCCGCCCCCGCCACCTTGGTCGGCGAAGATGGGCAGGTAGAGCGGTGCGGTGGCGAGCACCTGGAAGTAGCGCCGCCGGTCGTCCTCGAGCAGGGCGGCCAACAACGCCGCCTCGGCGTCGTTGGCCGGCTCCCACTGCAACGCCTTTCCTTGCGGTCGGTTGCCCTGTGGCGGATCGCCCGGTGGCCGCCCCCCTGGTCCGGTCACGCTGCCCCCGTTCCGGCGGCCGGGGCCCGCTTCGCCGCCGGCAGCGCGGTACCCATCCCGTCCGGCCGCTCCGGTCGAGCCTCGCCGCGCTGCGCGAGCGTACCCGCCAGCCGGCGCAACGGGTACGGCGCCACCCGCATCGCGGCGAGGAACTCCGCGAAGTCGCCGGCGCAGCGGTGCAGCAGGTGGTGGGTGACCGCATCGGCGTCGTACGCGTCGGTGTCCCGCGGGTCGTCGTCGTCGAGGTACCACACCGAGCCGGCCTCGCTCCCCCGTACCTTCACCGCGAGCAGGCCGCCCTGGACGTACCCGATGGCCAGGAAGTCCGCGGTGAGCCGGTCGCCGAACCAGCCGTTGGCGTAGACCAGGTCCTGGTGCCAGTCCTCCCGCTCCATGCCGAACAGCCGCTGGTCGGCGACGAAGCCGAAGCGCGGGTGCACCGCGGGCGCGGCCGGCCGGCCGCCGTTGGTACCGGCGAGGAACTCCCGGTACCCGGCCGGGAACCGGTAGCCCAGATGCTCCTCCACCTTCACTACCGCCTCCTCGGCCAGGCGCTCGGTGCCCGGCCACTGCGGTACCCGCTCGGCACCGAGCTGCACGCCCCGCCGGGTACGGTCGGCGGGCATCGTCGCCACCCCGCCCAGGTGCCGGTACCCACCGTGCAGCTCCACCGGTACCAGTGCCACCCGGCGCCCGCTGGCCAGGTGCGCCCAGGCCCAACCGTCCGGGGTACGCAGCGCGTCGTCCGTCCACAGTGGATCGCCCGCGTACGCCATGACGAGGTTCGCGGTGAGGACATCCAGTACCCGCGCCTCGTCCAGGTGCCGGCCGGGCGCCGGGTCGGGCAGTGCGACCACCGCGCGGGCGTACGGCAACCACTCCGGGAAGCCGTGGCCGTCCACCACCACGCCCTGCCGGTACCGCACCTGCAGCATGGGTGAGCCGGGATGCACCACAGTGAACGCGAAACGCGCGCCCGGGATGGGTTGGCTCACCTCGAGTCTCCCGTCAGATCTCCTCCCCGTGGTAGCCAAGCAGCAGATGGCGCAGCGCCTCGTCGAAGGTCGCACCGAACTCCAGCTCGACGGCACCGGTGGCGTACACCCCGCCATCCTCGGCCACCAGCAGCGCGAGCGTGCCGTCCTCCAGCTCGCCGACCTGGAACAGCCGCTTGCCGAGCCGATCCGCGAGCTGTGCCACGTCGACAACGAACCGGGACAGGTCGTCCGCACCTTCCCGCGGGTAGATGACGAACGGGATCTTCGCCGAGGTCACCCCGGGACCGTTGTCGGTGCTGACCAGCCCGCCGAACTCGCGCAGCACGGCGGTGGCGGCGGGCAGCGGCTGGTACGGCGGGTAGCCGCGCTCCTGAAGCCGGAAACTCGGCAGTACCTCGGCCCACCGCGCCAACCACGGATCCACCTGGTCGGAGACGTCCCGACCAGCGAACCAGCCGATATCGAGCAGCCGCTGGTTGACCTCGGCCGGGAAGCGCCGCTCGTCGCCCTCGCGCAGCAGTCCGAGCTCCCGCGCCCCGGCCTGGTAGGCCGCCCTGTACTGCTCGGTCGCCTTGCCGCTGGCCCGCTGTGCGCCAGCCACCACCTCGGCCGGGACGGGAGGACAGGCGTAGTGCTGGGCCTTGATGTGCCGGTAGAACTCCGGCTCCGGAGCGACGTGGTGCCAGTGCAGGTAGTAGTGGATGCCGGCGCCCCAGATCCAGGTGCCGTCGGTGTACTCGTTGGCGGAGACCGCGAACCGGCGACGCGGGTCCAGCAGGTCGTCGCCGGCGACAAGGGTGTCGACCACCTGGGCGCCGGAGCGAAGGTAGCCGAGGACCCGGCTGCGCTCCTGCGGGTCACGGATGTAGCCGCGCTCCGGGGAGATCCGGGGGCGCCGGTCCTCGGTCACCCCGTCGAAGGGGCGCGGGATCCGGAACCCGTCGACCTCCGCCGGCAGCTGCGCCGGGATGACCCGCACCGGCTCCGCGTCCGGTACGAACTGCCAGTCACCGTCGTCCACAAACGGCCAGGCGTCCTTGTCAACGTCCATCAGCACCTCCGCCCGGGCCAGGTTACGCCGGGTCGGGGTGCAGGAACGCCAGCTGGATCACCGGGTCGGCGAAGTACTCCCGGTCCGGGATCGGTGCGGGCTGCCACGGCGCGCGGTACGCCGACGGCAGGTTGTCGCCGATCCCCTCCGGGCGCACCTCCACCACCTGCCCGCCGGTTGCCCAGCCGGCCGCCAGCTCGCGCAACTCCTGGGCCGGCTGGCCCAGCCGGTACCAGAACTCGTCGATGTCCTCCGCGCACCGGTGCAGCAACTGCGCGCAGACCGTGCCGGCGTCGTACTGCTGCTGGTCGCGCGGGTCGTCGTCATCCCAGTACCAGACCGAGTCCTGGTCGGTGCCGCGTACCTTCACCGCGAGCATGCCGCCCTGCAGGTGGCCGATGGCGAGGAACTCATCGGTGAACCGGTCGGCGAGCCAACCGTTGGCGGCAACGAGATGTTGCACGGGATCCGCCCGGTCGATGCCGAACAGCTGCTGGTCGGCGGTGAAACCGTACCCGCGCAGCACGCCGACCTGTTCCGGGGTGGCACCATCGGTGCCGGCGAGGAAGCGCCGGTACGCCGGCGGCAGCGGGCCGCCGAGGCTGCGCTCCACCCGCTCCAGGATGCCCTCGGCGAGCGTGCGGCTGGGCCGCGCCGGAACCGGCCGCGGCGCGTAGTCGATCCGCAGGCCACGCTCGGAGCTGCTCGACGCGGTACCGGCGAAGCCGCCCGCGTGGCGCCAGGCGGCGTGCAGCTCGATCGGGACGCAGGCCAGCTCGCGGGTGCCCGTACCGTCCTGCGGCTGCCCGTCGTGCGGCCGGCCGTCGTGCCGCTGGGCGAGGTGCGCCCAGGTCCAGCCAGGCGGGGTACCGCCCGGAACCCGGTCCGGTGCCTGCCAGAGCGGATCGGCGCCGCGTTCAAGCAGCGCGTTGGCGGCCAGCACGTCGACCACCCGGAGCTCGTCCAGCGTCATCCCGGCGGGCGGGGCCGGCAGCCGTACCATCGCGCGCGCGGCGAGCTTCCATTCCGGGTACCCGTCCGGGTCGATGAGCACGCCCCGGGGAAAGCGCTCACGCACGTCCGGTGAGCCGAAGCTGACTATACGGAAGGCGTACTGGCCACCAGGCAGCTTCCGGCCCATGCTCACGGACTCTACCCGGCGGGTCTGTTCCGCGATTGCCTTCGACCGGTAGGCTTGGGACTGTCAATGGGTACAATGCGCTCTCACGCAATGGCACACGGGGAGGTTGATCGATGGGTGGCGGCGACGTCCAGGTCAATCCGATGGACGTGTACAACTACGGCAACAAGCTCGCGCGGGATGGCGCAGCGCCCCTGGCATCGCTCGGTGACCCGATCCGCTCCATCGTCGAGAACACCATGAATGCGTTCTCCGCGACACCCGGCGGTGCGGTCTCCCCGCTACCCGAGGGGATCAGCGTGCAGCAGGTAGTTGAGCGCAACCTCACCGAAACGCAGGGCTTCCTCGGGGACCTGACCAAGGGCCTGACCGCGATGCAGTCGGCGGCGACCGCAATGGCAGTCGTCTATGCGACCACCGACAACGACTCCGCGCTGGGCTTGAACGCCATCGACTTCGCCTTCGGCAACACCGCTGCCGGAGCGCCGCCCGGCTTCCCGCAGAACGGCTGGTCCACGATGGAGCAGCAGGCCGAGCAGGACGCCGCGGCGTCCGGCCAGAACACGATGGCCGCGAGCATGACGAACCAGGACCCGTCCACCATCGCACAGCTCGCCACTCAGGCGCAGCCGGTACCGGGCGGCGGCATGCAGTACACCTTCGCCGACGGCTCGATGCTGGTGGTCAGCTACCCATACGTCGGCAACCCGGAGTGGGGCGGGCGGGCCACCACCTACTCGGTCTACAAGAACAGCTCCGACAGCAAGCCGGTACAGGTGCAGTCCAGCGGCTCCGGCACCGACGGGTCCATGCAGACCTTCGACACCCAGTCACAGCAGACCACCGACGCCCAGGGAAACACCGTCACCAGCACCACCACGGTCACCCACCTGAACAACGGCGACGTGCAGGTCACCACGAGCAACACCGATGCCAAGGGCAACACGACCTCGAACACCCAGACCGTCCACCCGTCCAACACGGGCAGCGGCGACAGCGGCAACGCGCCGTTCGTGCAGCAGCTCGAGAACAACCTCGGCACCAAGGGCGACAAGCAGTACTGGGGCGACTACGGCATGACCTGACCGCCGGTGCGGCTACCGGGGCGGCACGAGCGGGAAGGGCGGGAGGATGGGCGGCAAGGGCGGCTCTGGGGACAATTTCGGCTACCAGACCGACTACCAGAAGCAGAACCAGCTGGTGTCGTTGTGGCACCACACCGGTGGCGACCGCGAGGGCGAGACCAACCCGCTCTACTACGGCGGTCAGCAGCCCAGTCTTATGTGGACCGACCCGAACATGGGCGGAAACACCAGCAACACCATCGATGTGATCTGGTCCCGCATCATCGCGCAGGACGCGAGCGCCGCCGAACTGGCCGGCGACGGCTGGCGCAAACTCGCTGGAATCTTCGGTGATGTCTCCAGTGCGGTGGGCAACGACACCGACGCTATCGAGACCGGCGGCGGCGGGTACGCCAGCTGGGATTCGAATGCCGCCAGGGCCTTCTTCTCCCGCGGACCGGGCGCGACCATGAAGTCGCTCAAGGACTGGCAGGACGCGGCGAACGCCAACGCGGCCGCGATGACCACGCTCGCCGGCATCATCCGCGACTACAACGCCAAGATCAACGCGCTGTACCAGCAGTATCTCAACGACGTTATGGCGGTGGAGAACTGGCTCGCCTCGAGTGACCCGTTCGCCTCCAGTGTCGGGGACATGGCATCAAAACAGACCCAGGACAACGCAATCGCGCGCGACCGGCTGGTCGACTACGCGAAGGCGCTGCGCGCCGGTGAGCTGGACAAGGTCTTTATCGGCGGCGCGGGAATCGGCATCTACAACCAGATCGGTATCACCCGCCGGAACTACAACGCGCTCGCCCAGGGGATCCAGCAGAAGATGGCGAGCGAGTACGCCGGGCCGATCAGCACGCTGTACTCCGCCGGTCACGCCACCACGTACGAAGGGCCGACCGACGCGGTCACCGTGTCTCCGGGAACGCTGCAGAGCGTCTTCCAGAAATACCTCACGCCGAACGTGCCGAGTCTCGGATCCCTGGCTGCGCCGAACATCAACGTGAATGTCCCGCCCATACTCAACGGCAGCAAGGCGTTGATCAACCAGCTCAACAAGCCGAATACGAACCTGCCCAACGTCAACGTGCCCAATCCGCAGAACGGCGGCGTGCCCAACCCCGCCAACCTGACCAACCCCGGCGCGCCCAATGCGACCAACCTGCCCAACGCGCCGAACCTCAGCCTGCCGAACATACCGATCATCAGTACCCCGAATGGGGCGCCGAGCCAGCTGGGTACGGGCGGCGGAGCTGGGCCGCTACCGAACCTCGGCAACCTCGGCAACCCTGCTCCCCTCTCGCCCGGTCTCAGTGGTACTGCACCCAACGCGTTCGCACCCGGCAAGGTCCCGGGCCTGCCCGGTGGGCTACTCGGCAACGGTGGCGCGCCGCCGAACCTGGGTGGCCTGCCCAACGCAAAAAGCCTGCAGGCTGGGCCGAACAGCAAGAAGGGGCTGAACAAGGGCGTCTTCGGCAACGGCTCCAACCTCGCCCCGGACAACATCGACCAACAGGGCATGCAGAACGGGGCACCCGGCATGCCGGGCATGCCACCGGGGATGAACGGGCAGGCGGGCAAGAACCAGTTCAACACCCCGGCGGTACCGGGCCTCACCGGCCCAACCGAGGCCTTCGGCGGCGACGCCACATCCGGGGCATCGACCTCGCCCCCGGTACTCGGCCGGCCGCAGAGCCCACTCCAGGACCAGCCGGTATTCCGCGGAAAGGTGGGTGCGGACGCGTTCGGCTCTCCCGTCTACACCCCGGCCGGTACCACGCCCTCGGTGCTCAACGCGCCCCGGCTCGACCAGCCGGCCGGTACCCCCGGCCTGCCGGCGATGCCGCCCCCGGGCACCGGCCCGCGGCGCAGTGCGCCGGAGACTCCGGCGTCCGCCGGGTACCCGCCACTACCCATCGATGCCGAATGGGTCAGCCTGCCCGTCGAGGGTGCCGCTCCGCCCGCCCCGCCGGTACTGGACACCAGTGCCCGGTCGCTCTACACCGAACGGGCCGGCGGCGCCTGGAACGACATGCTCCCCGGCCTACCCACGCAGCCGGGCGCAACCGCTCCGGTCATCGGCCGGTCGGCAACCGTTGCGTCGGCTGGCGCGACCGGTCGCGGTGGTGCCTGGCACGACCGGCGCGCGGTGGAACAGGAGCTGGGTGCCCGTCGTCGCGCCGTCCCACCGACCTCGGCCGTCCCACCCACTGAGTCGGTCGAGGTGCCTGCGGTGGTCAGCGACGAGGAGGCCTTCGCGGTACAGACGCCGGGCGGGTCGGTCCTGGGTACCGGCCATGAAGACCGCGGCTACCAGGTCGAGCCGAAGCCGACGCTCAGCGCCGGTACCTGAGTCGCGGGCCCGGCGGTCTCAGTCGGCCGGCGGGGCCCAGGCCAGCTGTACCAGCCGAGCCCCGTCCCGGCGGGTCACCAGGAAACCGCGGCCCGGCGGCAGGAACTGCGGCTTGAGCGAGCCGAAGATCGGGCCCTCCTCGCGCGGACCGGACATCAGGATGCCGGGCGAGGCGAGTTCCCGGATCCGGGCGACGACCGGGTCGAACATGGCGCGGCTGGCGCCACCCACCCGCCGGGTGACGATAACGTGCAGCCCGATGTCGCGGCCCTGGGCGAGGAAGTCCAGCAGCGGCGCCACCGGGTTGGTGCCGGCCCCGGCGACCAGGTCGTAATCGTCGACGAGCAGGTACAGCTCGGGCCCTCGCCACCAGCTCCGCGAGCGCAGCTGCTCGGGGGTGATGTCGGGGCCGGGCAACCGCTTCTGCATCACCGTGACGACCTGGGCGATGAGGTCCTTGGTGCTCTCGGCCGAGGTGCCGTAGCCGATCAGGTGGTCACCCTGGACGCAGCCGAGCATGCTGCGCCGGTAGTCCACCATGATGATCCGCGCCTGTTCCGCGCTGCGCCGCGCCACGATGGTCCGGGCCAGGCCGCGCAGGAAACTGCTCTTGCCGCACTCCACGTCGCCGAAGAGCAGCAGGTGCGGCTCGGCGTCCAGGTCCAGGTACACCGGCTGCAGGTCACTCTCGGCGATTCCGATCGGCAGCCGCTGGTCTGCGCTCGCGGCCGCGATCAGCGCATCGTAGGAGAGCTCGTCGGGCAGCAGCCGGACCGGCGGGGCGGCCGCGTACGGCCAGGCGACCCGGACCAGCTTGACCATTTCGGCGACGCCGTCGGCGAGGTCGTCGACCCGCTGCCGGCCGTCCAGCCGGGGCAACCCGGCGAGGAAGTGGTGCCCATCCGGGGTGAGCCCGCGACCAGGGGTCTGCTCGGGTACGTTCACCGCCGCCCGCCGGTTGATCATCGAGTCGGCCGGCTCGCCGAGTCGCATCTCGATCTTCGTGCCGAACAGGTCGCGCATCGCCGGCCGGATGTCCATCCAGCGGTTGGTCGCGGCGATCAGGTGGATGCCGAACCCGAGGCCGCGGTTGGCCAGCTCGGACACCTGCGGCTCAAGGTCCTCGAACTCGGTACGCAGCGTGGCCCAGCCGTCCACCACGAAGAACACGTCACCGTACGGGTCGTCGGCGTGCTGGCCGGCCTGCCGCTGGCGGCGATACGTGGCGATACCGTCGATGCCCTCGTTGGCGAACAGCTCCTCCCGGTGCCGTAGCAACGCGTACAGCTCCGCGACGGTACGCCGCACCCGGTTGATGTCGCGCCTGGTCGCCACGCTGCCCACGTGTGGCAGGTCGCGCACCGCGGTCAGCGCGCCGCCGCCGAAGTCGAGGCAGTATGCCTGCACCTCGCGCGGCGTGTGGGTCAACGCGAGGCTGGCGATGAGGGTACGCAGCAGATTGCTTTTGCCGCTCTGTGGCCCGCCGACGACAACGAGGTTGCCGCCGGCGCCGGAGAGGTCCAGCCACATCAGGTCGCGCCGCTGCTCGAACGGCCGGTCCACGATGCCGACCACGCCGTGCAGCGAGCCACGCACGCTCGCATCCCCGACGGTCAGCCCGTGCTCCGGCGAGTGTACCGGCGGCGGCAGCATCTGGTCCAATGTGGACGGTTCAGCGAGCGGCGGCAGCCAGACCTGGTGTGGCGGCGGGCCCTGCCCCTCGAGCCGGCGGACCAGCACGTCCAGCAGGGTGTCCGCGCCGATGCTCTCCTCCGGCTCGATCTCGGACTCAGGCTTCTGGTCGGTCGTCGGCGGCGCCACGTAGTGGGTGGTGTAGTTGCGCACCGGGTTCACCTGGCGGGCGGCGATCACCTGGCGGGCGGCGAGGCTGCGGTACACCCCGGAGACGTACGCCGCCCGGAACCGGATCATCGCCTCCGTCCCGGCCTTCAGGTAGCCGTGCCCCGGCGAGCGTGGCAGCTCGTACGCGTCCCCCACGCCAAGCACCGCGCGACTGTCCATTGAGGAGAATGTCCGCAGCCCGATCCGGTAGGAGAGGTGGGTCTCCAGCCCGCGCAGCCGCCCCTCCTCCAGCCGTTGGCTGGCCAGCAGCAGGTGTATCCCGAGCGACCGGCCCACCCGGCCGATCTGCACGAACATGTCGATGAAGTCCGGCCGCGCGGTGAGCAGCTCGCTGAACTCGTCCACGATGAGCAGCAGGCTGGGCAGCGGCTGCAGCGGTACGCCCGAGGACCGGGCCCGCTCGTAGTCGCGCTGGTTGTCGTATTTGGTCTCGCGTAGCAGCTCCTGGCGCCGGGTCAGCTCGCCGGAGATGGCGCCCAACATGCGGTCGACCAGTGGCAGCTCGTTCTCCAGGTTGGTGATCACCGCACTGGTGTGTGGCAGCCGGTCCAGCTTGGCGAAGGTCGCGCCGCCCTTGAAGTCGACCAGGACGAAGTTGAGGATCTCCGAGTTGTGGGTGACCGCGAGCGCCAGCACCAGGGTGCGCAGCAGCTCGCTCTTGCCCGACCCGGTCGCCCCGACCAGCAGGCCGTGCGGGCCCATCCCCTCCTGCGCCGACTCCTTGAGGTCGAGCTCGACCGGGCGGGCGTCGGTACTCACCCCGATCGGTACCCGGAGCCGGTCCCGGTTCGGCCGGCTGGCCCACATTGCGGAGAGGTCGAAGTCGGCTGGGTCCTCCAGGCCAAGCAGATCGGCCAGGCCGAGGTCCTGGGTGACCGGCGCATCGCCGGCGTACGAGGCGGCGGACAGGCGCAGCGGCGCCAGTTCCCGGGCGATCACCTCGGCCGCCGGTCCGGGCAGCTGGTCGGCGCGGCCCACCTCGGTGGTGCCATCCATGGTGGTACCGGAGATCCGCCCGTGCTCGGTGACATCGAGAACTACCGATGCGTCATCCAGCAGCCGGGGCGGCGGGTTGGAGAGGTCGACCAGGGTCACCCCGGCCAGACCGGTATCGGTCATCAGGTGGTCGGAACCGGCCGTCGCACCGCCATCGATGAGCACCACGACGTGCGGCCCGCCCGCCGCCGCCCCCGCGGTGGGACTGAACCGGGGGCGGTTGAGCAGCACGTCGTCGAGCATCGCCTCCAGCGCGGTGACCGACGGTGCGAACAGCCGCACCGGACCCAGACCGTCGGTCTTCGCCGGGTGCAGGGCGTGCGGCAGCCACTTCGCCCACTCCCACTGCGGGCGGCGCGCATCCGAGACGCAGACTCCGATCAGCAGGTCGTCGGGGGCGTGGAAGACCGACAGCTGAGTCAGCATCGCCCGGATCAGACTGCGCACCGGCTCGTCGGCACCGCGCAGGTAGACATGCGAGAACTCGCGCAGCGCGATCGCAACCGGCAGGTCGGGCACCACCGAGTAGGTCGTGACGAACTTCCGCAGCGCCACGGCACACAACGGTTCCAGCTCATCAACCGGGCGGGTCTGCGGCGGTACCAGCGGGGTGGCGATCTCCTGCGGGCCCAGCCCGATGCGGATCACGCCGAAGTCCACGTCGGCGCGGCGCCGCTCCCACAGCCGGCCGCTGCTCACCGTCGACCACAGCGCGTCCGGGTCGGGATGCCGGTAGTGGATCGCCTCCCGCTGCCGGGCGATGGTGTTGCGCACCTGCGCCCGCAACTGGCTCAGGCGGCGCATGTACTGCCGGCGCGCGTCGATCATGTCGCGCTTGCTCTGCCCGCCCTGCCCGGTCATCTGTACCGCGATCATGCCGAGCATGGACAGGCCGTACATGCCGCCGGCGACGTACGTCAGCGGGCCGGCGCTGCCCCGGCCGGCACCCATCATCAGGGCCATCGCGCCGCCACCGGCGGCCATCGGCATGATGGTCATCATCCGGCTCCAGGCACGCCCGGTCGCGTTCGGAATCTCGGGCGGCGGGTCGAGTACGACCTCGCCCGACGGCATCACGGGCGCGGGCCGCCGGGGTGGGCGCTTCACGATCACCAGACCCACTGGCGGTACCTCCCCGTCCGACGACGCGTAGCGCTGCTCGTGGCGCCCATCGTAGACCGGCACGCGGGCCACATCGATGGGCCGCCGCCCGTGCTAGGTTGGGCCGGCGCGAAATGGCGCCCAGACGTTACTCGGGGGAGGTGCCTCGGTGACCGCTCCGGTAGGGCTCGGGCTGGCCCGGGTCACGGTGACCGCGCCCAAGCGGCGACTGGATGTCGCGCTGCCCGACGGGATGCTCGTCGGCGAGCTGCTTCCGCACCTGCTCCGGCATGCGGGCGAGGAGCTGGCCGACGATGGCGAGCGGCACGGCGGCTGGGCACTGCGCCGGGCCACCGGCTTGGCGATCGAGCCCAGCCGCACTCTGGCCGCCCAGGGGGTACGCGACGGCGAGGTGCTGCACCTGGTACCGCGCCGGGTGGACTGGCCGGAGCTGGCGTACGACGACGTGGTCGAGGTGATCGCGGGTGCATCCCGGCGCGCCGGGCGCTCCTGGGGCGGACCCGCGACCCGCACCTGTGGCCTGGCGGCGACCAGCGTCGTACTCGCCCTCGGCGTACTCGACGCGCTGCTCTCCGGCCCGCCCTGGGTGGTACCGGCGCTGGCCTGCCTGGCGCTGGCCGCGGCACTGCTGGTGACCGGGATCGTGGTGGCCAGGGCCGGTGCGGACGCGGTCGCCGGCGCCGTGCTCGCCGGCGGGGCGATGCTCTACGGGTTCACCGGCGGGCTGCTTGCCGCGGTACCGGCGGACCTGCCCCTGAACCGGATCGGCGCACCGCACCTGCTGCTCGGATCCGCCGTGCTGCTGGCCTGTTCGGTGCTCGGATACGTCGGGGTGGCGGGGGTGCAACGCATCTTCACCGCCGGCATGGCGGCCTCAACGAGCGGGCTGTTCGCCGCGATCCTCTGCACCCTCGGCATGTCCAGCACCGGTTCGGCCGCGCTCACCCTGACCATCGTGATCGGCCTGCTCCCCGGGTACCCCTTGGTCGCCGGCTGGATCGGCCGGCTGCCGATGCCCGCGCTGCCGGACCGCCCCGAGCAGATCCTGGGTGACCAGCCGGTACCGGAGCGCTCGGGTGTCTTCGTCGCGGTGTCCCGCTCCGCCGAGCTGCTCGCCGGCTTCCTGCTCTCCGCCTCGATCGTGGCGATGCTCTGCATGGCGATGCTGGCGGGCCAGGGCGCCACTGCCGGCACGGCACTGGCGATCACCGGCTCCATCGCCCTGTTGCTGCGTGGCCGGCTGTTCCCCACCCCGCGGCAACGGGTACCGCTACTGATCAGCGGGGGCGCCGGTCTGGCCCTGCTCGCCTTCGGTCAGATCCTGCGCTCGGATGGTGCGGCCCGGCTGATCCTGCTGCTGGTGATCGCGGTCGCGGCGACGGTCGTGCTCACCTCAGGAATGGTCTACAGCCGCCGCAGCCCGTCCCCGTACGTTGGCCGCCTCGCCGACATCCTGGACGTCCTTGCGATCATGGCGCTGCTCCCGATCGCCGCGGCGGTCCTTGGCCTCTACGGCGCCATCCAGGGCCTGTTCGCCTCGATCGGCAGTTGACAGGGAGGGGTTGACGTGGCGACCCGGCGCGACCAGCTGCAGTCCTACCAGTTCCTCACCCAGCGGGTGATCTCCGCGTTCGTGATGCGGGAGACCGACCCGGCCCAGTCTCCGCTGCGCCGCGGGATCGGCGCGGTCTTCGCCGGACTGATGATCGGCGTGCTCGTCGCGGCCGGGTTCGGCGTCTACGGCCTGCTGACGAAGATCGGCAGCGGCGACTGGAAGGTCGACGGCGCGGTGGTGGTGGAGAAGGAGAGCGGCGCCGCCTACGTCTACAACCAGGGCACGCTGTACCCGGCCATCAACTACACCTCGGCCCTGCTGGCCGCCGGCGGCAACAAGACCGCCCCCCCGCAGATCTTCAAGACCTCGGCCGCCTCATTGAGGGGGGTGCACCGCGGCCCCACGATCGGCATCGTCTACGCGCCGAACTCGCTGCCAAGCGGAAAGAACACCATCGGTGCGCCGTGGAGCCTCTGCTCGATCATCATTCCTCCAGTCCGGCAGACCGTGCTGATCGTCGGCGGCGGCCCCAGCGGTGACACGACGAAGCTCACCACCGGCACGACCGGTCAGGGTCTGATGGTCAGCGGCCCGGGTGGCACCTTCCTGGTCTGGAACGGCCGCAAGTACCACATCAAGGACGCCAACTCCGTCCTGTCCACGCTGTACCCGACCGCCAGTGTGGCGAGTGTGGGCGCTGCCTGGCTGAACGGGCTCCAGCTCGGCCAGGAGATCGCTACGCCGACCGCCCCCGACACCGGCAATCCGTCGCCTAAAGTGCCGGGGCACAACGCCGGCGACCTGGTGTACCGCGACACCCCGGACGGCCGGCAGTACTACCTGGTCTACGACGACGGTCTCGCCACGCTGACCGACCTGCAGCGGCAGTTGGTCGCGGCAACCGAGAACCCGCAGCCGATCAAGTCCACGGAGGTGACCGCTGCCGGCCGAAGCAGCCAGCTGCCCGCTCCCGGCCTGGACCAGGCACCGCCGCCCTCTCCACCACACCTGCAGCAGCCCACGGCGAGCACGGACCCACTCTGCATCCAGCAGTCCAGCAATGTGGTCGGCTCTCCCGACGTGTTGGTTGGTGGCACGGTCACCGACGCCCAGCGGGGTACGCCGACCGTTGCCCAATCCGCCGAAGGCGGCGCACTCGCCGACTGGGTCTATGTACCCGCTGGAAAGGTCGCGGTAATCCAGGCGCTCGCTTCGCCGACCGCCCCCAGTGGCCCGCTCTACCTGGTCACCGACACCGGCCAGCGGTACCTGGTGCCCTCGCTGGACGTGTTGAAGGTCCTCGGGTTCCAGCAGAACCAGGTGGTACAGATGCCGTTCAACCTGGTCAGCCGGATCCCGGCCGGTCCGACCCTGGATCCGGGCGCGGCTGCCAAACCGGTCAACATCCCGGCCGGCAACTGACTCTCAGCCCGGTAACCGCGGCACGACTATGCGTGGGTGAACGGGGGCGGACTGGTCAGTTCTGCATTTCATTGATAATGTCGCTTGACCCTAGATACTAGGGTCGTCAACGAGTGCGGGGGCACGGATGGGTTACGGCGGCGCCACCGCGCACCATGTCGGAGACTCTTACGAGAGACGAGGTGAACGTAGTGGGGCAAGCACTTGTAACTCCGGACCGCCTGAGTAAGGCGGCCAACGACGCGGTGAACACTGGTCAGTCGATCGCAACAAACCTGCAGCGTCTGTTGACGTCGATCGAGGCGAGCGTGGCCAACTTCAAGGGCAGCGCCAGCAACGCCTTCCAGGGCACCTCACACGAACTGGCCCGCGAGCTGAAGATGATCCTCGACGCGCTGGAGCAGATGGCGGAGAACGTCTCGAGTTCGAACGTCGCCTTCGGCGCCCAGGACTCGGATGCGGCCGGCCAGATCAACCAGGTCGCCAACGCTTTCAGCCCCGGGACGTCGGTCGTCGACGCCCTGTCGAAGTGACGGAGGTTGGAATCTGATGGGTGACACTAGTGGTGTTCTGCAGTACAACTTCGTCGGCATCGAGGCCGTCGCCAGCGAGATAACAAACTTCGTCAATGAGATGAACAACCAGCTCAGTACGCTGGACACCGAGTTCAAGGGGCTGCTGGCCGACGGCTGGGAGGGCCAGGCGGCAAACTCCTTCCAGGCGTGCAGTGCCAAGTGGAACAGCGGTGCGCAGCAGATGGCCCAGACGCTGCAGCAGCTGAGTGCCAAGGTGGGGCAGGCGTCGGCCGACATGGCTTCCGCCGACGCCAGGAATGCGGCGAGGTTCGGCTGATCCGGTCCCGCCTGGCAAGGCTCTGATAACGGCCGCGGTGCCTGCACCGCGGCCGTTTGCGTGTCCTGCGGGCCGCTGGCGGCTACCGGTGGTCCTGTAACTGTTGCTGGTCCTCGAAGAGCAGCACCGGTGGGCTCGGCTCCTCATCGGCCGGCTGCGGGGGCGGCGGCGCGAAGCCCGGGCGCCAGCGCCGGCGCCGCCCGTACGGTACCGCCACCGCGAGCACGAGCGTGACGAGAACCAGGACGCCCGCCGCACCGGTCAGCCACCACGCCACCCGGTAGCCCCGCGCCCATGCCGCCTCGTGCGCCGCCCGAACCGGATCCACCGAAGCGGGTGGCAATCCCGGTATCGTCGCCGGTTTGGTGTCGGCCAGCGTATCGGTCAGCGCGCCGTACGGGTTGACCAGACCCAGACCGTAATCCTGGCGGTCGGTGCCGCCAGGTGCGGCCACCGCGGTCGCGGTCAGCCGGTGCGCGACCTGGTCGGCCTTCATCTGCGGGTACCGGGAGCGCACCAGTGCGGCGACACCGGCAACGTAGGCCGCGGCGAGCCGGGTGCCGCTCGCCGCCGCCAGGACCTTGCCGATCTGCGTGGTCACCACATCCGCGCCGGGGGCGACCAGGTCGAGGTACGCGGCGGGTCGTGAGTTGCCCCAGGCGATCCCGTAGGGATCCAGGGCGCCGACCGCCAGCACTCCCGGGTACTTCGCCGGGTACTCGGAGAAGAATGGTGTCCCGCTGTCGTTCTGGTCACCGACGGCCGCCACGACCAGGACATCGTTGTCCTGGGCCTGTTGCACCGCCGTCGCGACCGCCGGGTCGTCAGCCGCGATACCCACCGAGATGGACAGCACCGTGGCGCCCTGCTGCACGGCGTAGTCGATCGCGTTCGCCAGCGCCGCGGCCGGTACTGGATGCTCGACTCCCTGCGTGTCCTCGAAGACCCGCACCGGCAGGATGGTTGCGGCCGGTGCGATGCCGTGGAAGCCGATGTTCCGGAGCGACTTCGCCGCGATGATCCCGGCCGCCTGGGTACCGGTGCCGGCACAGTCGGTGTTCGCCGCGCCCCTGCCGGCGGCCGTGTCCAACCCGGGGAGTACCCGACCGAGTTGCGGACTGGTCGCGTCGACACCGGAGTCGATGACCGCGACCGTGACACCGGAGCCCTGGCTGAACAGCCGGGTGCGGTCGGACCCGAACTCAACCTGCGGCCACGGCGTTCCGGCGGCGTTCGGCAGCGGTTGCGGCGCCTGCGCGCAGAACGGGTTGCTGGGGGCCGCGGCGGCCGGTGGCACCAACGGTCCCGCCGTCACCATCAGCGCGAGCAGGACTGCGGCCAGCGCCGCGAGCGCGGGCGCCAGCAGTGCGGGCAATGGCTGAGATAGGGTGTGCCCATCACGCACCCGAGCAGGCGGAGCCATGGCGAGCACTCTATCGGTTTCCCCGCAACAGCCTGGGGCCTATCCGTCCATCCGGGACGCGATCGAGGTGGCGCCGCCGGGCGCGGTCATCTCCATCGCGCCCGGCACCTACCAGGAGGCGCTGGCGCTGGACGGCTGGCAGATCAGCCTCGTCGCGGCGGGTGAGCCGGGCAGCGTCACCATCGACGCGACCGAGCTGGGCCGCTCGGCGATCTCCTCATCCGGTGGCGCGTTGACGCTACGCGGGCTGGTGCTGCGGGCCAGCGACGCGGCGGCGGTCAGCGCCGACGGCGGCCGGCTCGAGATGGCGCAGTGCACGGCGAGCGCCCGGTACAGCGCCGGCGTCAGTGTTACCAATGGAGCGACGCTGCAGGCGCGCGAGGTCAAGGTGGATCAGGGCCAGTACGGTCTGCTCTTCGAGGACGCCGGTGGCGTGGTGGAGCATGCCGAGATCCGCGGTGTCAGCGAGGATGGCGTCATCATCCGGCTCGGCGCCGATCCGACGCTACGCGACTGCGTGGTCGCCGAGTGTGGCTTCCGCGGCATGTACATCTATCAGGGCTCCCGGCCAACGGTCGAGCGGTGCGAGGTGACGAAGGCTGCGGACGTCGGCATCTCGGTCGCCCACCAGAGCACGCCCACGCTGCGGCTGTGCTGGGTACACGAGACGCAGGGCGTGGGCATCATGTTCGGCCGGGGCTGCAAGGGTCTGGTCGAGGCGTGCGAGGTGGAGCAGACCGCCGAGCCGGGCATCCACGTGGACGAGGGCGCCAGTCCGGAGATCCGGGAGGGCGAACGCTCCGCGCACGACGCGAAGGTGGGGGTACGGGCACCGGAGTCGGCTCTGCAGCAGGACCCGGCCCGGGTGGAGAAACTACTGTCCACACTGGACGGGATGGTCGGCCTGGCCGGTGTCAAGGCGGAGGTGCGATCGCTGATCGACGAGATCCAGGTCAACGAGTGGCGGCGTAGCGCCGGCCTCGCCGTCGGCGCGGTCAGCCACCACCTGATCTTCACCGGGGCTCCCGGTACCGGCAAGACGACCGTGGCACGCATCTACGGCGAACTGCTCAAGGCGCTCGGCGTGCTGCCGGTCGGAAAGTTCAAGGAGGTCAGCCGCCGCGACCTGGTCGGCCAGTACATCGGCCACACCGCCGAGAAGACCTCCGCGGTCTTCGAAGAGTCGATGGGCGGTGTGCTGTTCATCGACGAGGCGTACACCCTTGCCCGTTCCGGCGGTACCGGCGCCGACTTCGGCCGCGAGGCGATCGACACCCTGGTGAAGCTGATGGAGGACCACCGCGACGAGATCGCCATCATCGTCGCCGGCTACACCAAGGAGATGGTGGACTTCCTGGACGCCAACGCGGGTCTGGCCTCCCGGTTCGCGCGCACCCTCGAGTTCGAGAACTACTCCCCCGAGCAACTGGTGCTCATCGTCAACCGGATCGCGGCCAACGACGACTACGTGCTCGCCGGCGGCGTCGACGCCGGGTTGCTGGAGTGGTTCGGCCAGATCGAGCGGGACCAGAACTTCGGTAACGCGCGGGAGGCTCGCCGCCTGCTGGAGGGGATGCGCAAGGCGCAGTCCGGCCGGCTGCGCGCGCTCGGCCGCATCCCGGGCCGCGACGACCTGCGCACCCTGGTGCTGGACGACCTGCTCGTCGCGACCCGCTGAGGCTTGTCCCCGCAGCGGCAGCCAGCTAGCCGGGAATCGAGATGCCGACGCCGCCACGGGTCTGGCCGCCGTACCGGTCCTTCTCCCGGGCCAGGTCCAGCGGCCCGATGGTGGTACGCGCGGCCCGAGCGGTGTCGTCGAGCTGGTCCGCGGGAACGATCCAGGCCACCTCGAACTCGACGCCATCCGGATCGTGGGCGTACAGGCTCTTGGTGGTGCCGTGGTCACTGGCGCCGACCAGCGCGCCGGCCGCGGTCAGACTGCCCCGCAGCCGCTCCAGCTCGTCCAGCGTGTCCACCTCCCAGGCGAGGTGGTAAAGGCCGACCGTCGCCCTGCCGGCAAGGGACGGCCCGGCCTGCGCTCCAATCTCGAACAACCCGAGGTCGTGGTCGTTGGTGGAGCCCGGCGCGCGGAGGAACGCCGCGCCCGGCAGTCCGGTGAGGGCATCGATCGGCTCGAAGCCCATGACATCGCGGTAGAACGCGGCGCTGCGGGCCACGTCACGCACGTACAGCACAGCGTGGTTCAGGCGGGTGACCGGCATACTCCCGAGCCTAGCCGGCGAAACGTAGAGTGTTGCCGTGCCTGGTCCGCTCGCTCTCGTCGGCTCTGGCGAATACCTGCCCTCGATGCTCGATATCGAGCGTTCGCTGATCGACGGCCGGCCGCCACGGTACGTGCAGATCCCGACCGCCGCTTCCCGCGAGGGGCAGAGCCGGCTGCGGTACTGGGTGGACCTGGGCCAGGAGCAGGCCGGGCGGCTGGGTGTCGAGGCGGTACCGCTGGTCGTCACCGACCGGGCGCAGGCCGACGATCCCGCGATCGCGGCGCAGGTCTCCGGTGCCGGGCTGATCTACCTATCCGGCGGCGACCCGGGGTTGCTCGCCGACACGCTGCGCGACACCGCGCTGTGGCGAGCGATCGTGGCGGAGTGGCAGGCGGGCGCGGCGCTGGCCGGCTGCAGCGCGGGCGCGATGGCGATGGCGGACTGGGTACCGGAGCTACGCCGGCCGACCGGCGGCCGGGGTCGCCCAGGGCTGTTCGGCGGTGGTCGCCCCGGGCTTGGCCTGCTGCCGCACATCCGGGTACTCCCCCACTTCGACCGGATGCTGGGCTGGATCCCGGATCTGCTGACCCGGCCGTTCCTCAAGGCACCGGCCGGGGTCAGCCTGGTCGGCGTGGACGAGGAGACCGCACTGGTGGGTGGGCCGGAGACGTACACGGTGCGCGGCAGGCAATCGGCCTGGCTGCTCGGCAACGGCGCGCGGCGGCAGATCGCCTCGGGCGAAGTGGTGACACTGCCGGCGAGCTGACGCAGCCGGCCCGGAGAGACTGCCGGCGAGCTGACGCAGCCGGCC
>JAFMQQ010000361.1 GCA_017354595.1 Micromonosporaceae bacterium | reverse complement strand
GACGTGGTCAAGTTCTGCAAGGACCAGCGGGAGCCGGAGTTCCGCGCCGACGTGCTCGCCCCGGCACAGCAGAAGAAGGCGATCGACGAGGATATCGGCGAGGACCTGGAGTTGCTGATCCGCGCGATCGAGCTGGTCGTCACCACGCAGTTCGGCTCCACCAGCATGCTGCAGCGCAAGCTGCGGGTGGGCTTCGCCAAGGCGGGCCGGTTGATGGACCTGATGGAGACGCGGGGCATCGTCGGGCCCTCGGAGGGATCGAAGGCGCGCGATGTGTTGGTGAAGCCGGACGAACTGGAGGACGCCCTCGCGGAGCTGCGCGACGACTAGCCGGCGCCCGTTCTCCGTCGCGCCGGCGAGAGGTCAGTCGGGTGGTTGGCCGAATATGAGCCCGATCAACAGCAGCAACGCCATGAGTACCAGTGTCCAGCCAAAGGCTCGAGCTGGCATGACTCCCCACCTCAACCGCCGCCGGGTTGGAGTTGCCGACCACCACCGGTCGGTTCCCCTGGACATGCGAGTGCCTATCTGTCGGTAATCTAGTGCGATTGCGAGCCCCGCCAATCCGATGGCGATTGCGGTAATCCCGCCCAATGCGATGCGCACGTGACCTACCGGGTGAAGGAACGTCGAACATGGGGAAGGCGTGATGGTCCAAAGCCGCATGGTCGCCGCCGGTTGACGATTCTCGCCTCACTGTGCGACCTACCTACCTAGGCGGCACGCCTTTGCCGCCACCGCCGCCAGCCCCGCCGGCTCCGGCCTACTGGCTCTGTTGAGTCGTCCTCAACCACGGGTGCGTTCGGTATCATCGCGGCGAGCGTGGACAGGGCCCGACGGACATCGGTCCGAGTCCGGTAGGTGACGGCGCTGGTCGCCAGGACTTCGCCATCGGCAGCGACGAGCCGCCAGCCAAAGGTGTGTAGATTTCCGTGGACCAGCTCGAACCGCACCCGGCGTGCAGCGCCAACGGGCGGTCCAGTCACCGCGACGGGCTCGCCCTCGGTCAGCATGGCGTCGACCTCGTCCTCGGTGACATCGGTCTCGGCCAGGTCGTCCTGCATGTTCTCCATCATGCGCCCCTCGTACTGACGATGACAGTGCGAAGCCGCCAGTTGCCCGCTTGGACGTCGACTGGCTGAAGGATCACTTTCAGGATGCGTCCCTGTTCGTCAACCGCGACGACGATGAGGCGCCGTCCATGTTCAGGATGAGAATGCCAGGCCGCCCGCACGGGCTTTGCGGGCCACTGGCAGGCGCCCCGCACCTGGTCGCCGGTCACCCCGCGCCGTGCCCGGATCTTGGTCTCCACGCTAGGCGGCACTTCGATGTACCCGATCCAGATGCTGGACACACGGGGCACGGTACGTATTGCGGAGGTGCTTCGCTGCCCCCGCCACTCGCCGAACTGTGCGACTAGCCGGACAGAGCTGCCGATGCCAACCCATATGCGGTGTCGTACGCCTGCTCCGCCGGTACCTCGACATCGGGCGCGACGCCGACACCCTCCCAGTTGGTGCCGCTGATGGCGTGCACCGACCGGGCCACCGGGATGGTGGCCCGAAGCTGCGGGTGCACCCGGAACCGCTCGCACGGGTGGGCGCCACCCCGGGTACGTTCGCCGATCACCTTCGCCCGCTTCGACTGCTGCAGGTCGTACGCGACCTCCTCGCCCCCGGAGAAGGTTGTGCCACTGGTGAGGACATAGATGGGCTTCTCCGTGCCGAACCGCAGCCCGGGCACGTACGGCAGCGTCCAGCGCTGCTCCAGTCTCCCGTCCCGATCGATCATGTCGAGCAGATGCACCGGCTGTTCGCCGAAGAGGTAGCTCAGCAGCAGCGCGACGGTGTTCGGGTCGCCACCGAGGCAGCGACGCACATCGAGGAGGAGCGCGCGGGTCGACGCCACCAGGCTCATCGCGGCGGTCACCGCTTGACCGCCCAGCTGTGGCGGGTAGATGACGGGGCTCAGGTCGACGTACCCGATATTGCCGTCCAGCCGCTCCACGCGACTGACGCCGCCCATCGTGTCGGCCGCCATCCGGGTGAACGCGGCGAACTCTGCGGCCTCGTCGGTCAGGTCCGGGATCTGTTCGGCGCTGTACTGCAGCCGGAGGTGCTTGTCGCCATTGACGGACTGGAGGTCCTCGGTGACCAGCGCGGCGAGCGCTTGCGCGTCGACGATCCCGGTGTAGCGGCCCTCGCCCGCCCGGTCGCCGAGGACGCCCGCGACCCGCGCGCCAGCCTCGGGGAAGACGTAGTGCTTCTCCACCAGATCCCCTATCTGGCCGATGATCCCGGTAACGGCTGACTGCTCCATGGCGTCCATGGCGGTAAAGTGTCGAGAACTCTTGACGCTTTGTCAAGCGGCGGGTCTACTCAGGACATGCCGTCCACGGAGCCCGTTCCACCCGAGGAGAGCCTGCACGTCTCGGCGCCCGAGCAGTTCAAGGCGCTCGCCCACCCGCTGCGCCACCGGCTGCTCTTCGCGCTGGGCCAGCAGCCCGCCACCATCGGGCAGTTGGCGATCGCGCTGGGCAGCCAGAAGGGGACCATCGCCCACCACCTGAAGGTGCTGCGCGAAGCCGGGATGGTGCGCATCGTCGAGACGCGGCAGGTGCGCGGCGGGACGGAGCAGTACTACCAGCGCACGGCGCGCCGGTTCGACTTCGCCGGCGAGGCGCTCGCGACGCAGACTCCGGTACTGCTGCAGGCGGTCGCGCAGGAGTTGGCGAGCGCCGAGGATGAGCCGTTCCTGGTGTTGCGCAACATCCGGCTGTCGCAGCCACAGGTCGAGTCGCTAACCGCGGCGCTCACCGACCTCTCGGAGAAGCTGGACGACGCGGGCCCCGGCGAGCGCCGATACGGGTTGCTCGTCGGCCTGTACCGGCCGCGGCAGACCGACCCTCGCCACGACACCGTCTGAAGTGGACAGTCGGCGAAGTCCGGCTACGATCGCCTCGTGCATGCCGAACCTCGCACCGAACCCGCGGTCCGGGTCAGCACCCTGGAACTCTTCTTCGACCTGGTATTCGTCTTCACCATCACCCAGCTGACCGCCCGGCTCGCTGGCGAGCTGACCGTACCCGGGCTGCTGCGGGTGATGCTGATGCTCGGCGTCATCTGGTGGATGTACGGCGGCTACGCCTGGCTGACCAACGCGGTCGCGCCGACCGATGCCCTCCGGCGCGCGCTGCTGATCGCCGGAATGGCCGGCTTCCTCGCCATCGCGGTGGCGGTACCCGATGCCTTCGGCCGGTCGGGGTGGGTCTTCGGTGCCGGGTACTTCGCCGTCAATCTGGTCCACAGTGGACTCTTCTGGCACGGTGGCGGCCCGGGTGCGGCGGCCGCGCTGCGCGGGCTGGGCCCGCTCAACCTGGCCAGTGCGAGCCTGGTGCTCGCCGGTGGGCTGCTGCCCGGCGGCTGGCGCGAGGTGGCCTGGGCCGCCGCGCTCGCGGTGCAGATCGCCAGCCCGTACCTGCACCCGATCGGCGGCTTCACGGTGTCACCGGCGCACTTCGTGGAACGGCACGGGCTGGTCGTCATCGTGGCGCTGGGGGAGTCGGTGGTGGCGATCGGGCTGGGCATCGTCGGCCACCTCTCCGCCCGGCTGCTCGGTGTGGCGGTACTCGGCCTGTTGCTGGCGTACTGCCTGTGGTGGGCGTACTTCGGTGGCGACGACGAGCGGGCGGAGCACGCGCTGGCGGGCATCCCGGACCCGCGGCGGCGGGCGCTGGCCGCGGTGGTCGGCTACGGGTACGCCCACTACGTGCTGCTGCTGGGCATTGTGTTGCTGGCGACCGGGGTCAAGGTGGTGATCGGGCACCCGTTCGAGCACGCGGGACTGGCGCGGTCGATGGCACTCGGCGGCGGTACCGCCGTCTTCTTCCTCGGCGACCTGTTCTTCCGCCGGGCGCTGCGGATCGGCCGGCCGTGGTACCGGACCGCCTGCGCGGCAGTGGGGCTGGCGAGCGTACCGCTGGGTCTGCTGCTCTCGGTGGCTCAACTGGCGGCGCTGGCCGCCGCCGTCGCGCTGCTGCTGGCCGTCGAGGGCCGCACCGCCCGCGGCGCAGGACCGCGCCCAGGCTGACTACCGCAGGCCGTCCGCGCAGCACTGCAGCCGGTACTCTCGGTGGGTGCCAGAGTCGAAGCGCGCCCCGGAAGGGCGCGCCCCAGCCAGGCTGTCTCCAGCCCGGGGCAGCGT
>JAFMQQ010000360.1 GCA_017354595.1 Micromonosporaceae bacterium | reverse complement strand
CCGCCGGGCCGGCGGTCCCGGCAGCGCTGGCCGCGCTCGCCGCGACGGTCGACCGGTCCGCGAGCTCACCGGCGAACCAGGGGCTGCGGATGTTGCGCCGCAACCGCCGGGTCGGGCCGGTGGTACGCCCGGCCGAGCGCGAGGTGCTGCACCTGGACTCGGGGGTCACCTGGGAGCTGCTCGGCCAGCTGCCCGATCTGCACGTGGACTTCCTGCGCATCACGTACGCCCCGGGTGGCAGCTCGTCCGGCGCCGGGGTCCTGATGCGACACTCCGGCACCGAGTGGGGGCACGTGCTGTCCGGGCAGCTGACGCTGACGCTCGCCTTCGACACCTACGTGCTGCGCCCGGGCGACTCGGTCTCGTTCGACTGCTCCACGCCGCACGGGTACGCCAACCACGGCACCGAACCGGCCGTGGGTATCTGGTTCGTCGCCGAGCGGTTCCGCTGAGCCTGCCGCTCCAGCTGTTCACTGCTAACGGACGACCTGCACAGTGCTATTGCACGGTGTCCACGCACACCATACACTCACGCCTCAGTACGTGGTCTTCGTCACCTAGCCGGCACACGCAAGAAACGCGTCCGCCATCGGTACGCCCGTCCCCGTGCCGGCGGAAGAAACCGCGAAAGGCGGTGTGCCCGATGACCAGCCGACAACAACCCAACCGACTATCCAGACGCAGTCTCCTCGGCACGACTGCTGCGGCGGGCGCCGGTGCACTCGGCGCAGGCGCGACCGCGATCCCGGCCCAGGCCCTCCCGGGCGGCTCCGCACCGGTATCCACTGTGGACGGTACGCTGCCCCGCGGCACCATCGTGCTGCACAACGGGGTGATCCACACCTTCGACGACCAGAACCGCACCGTCTCCGGTGTGGCTGTCGCGCAGGGGCGCATCGTGGGTACCGGCGACAGCCTCGGCCAGCTGCGCCAACTCGTCCCGCCGGGCACCCCGGTGGTCGACCTGGCCGGGCACACCGCGGTACCCGGCATGATCGAGGCGCATGTGCACTTCGTCAGCCTCGCCATCCGGCCCGGGTACCACGTGGTCATCGAGAACGCCACGAACATCGCCGAGATCCAGGCGATGCTCGCGGCGCGCCGGGCGGACGTACCGGAGGGGCAGTTCGTCACCGCGATGGGTGGCTTCCACCCGAACCTGTTCGCCGAACACCGCCTGCCCAACCTCGCCGAGCTGGACGCGGCCGTCCCCGACCGCCCGGTGCTCCTGCTCCAGGGATTCACCGGTCCATCGGTCACCAACAGCCTCGGCAAGGCCTACTTCGAATCCGCCGCGGTGCCGTCGGTGGTGGGCGCCGACGGTTCGATCGCCGCCGGCCCCAACTCCACCGCCGCGCTGTACAACGTCCGGCTGCTGCAAACCTTCGAGGACAAGAAGCGCTCCACTTTGGACGCTCTGAGCTACGCGGCGAGCGTGGGCATCACCGCCGTGCTGGACGAAGTCGGCTTCCCGATCGTGGGACCGCCCACACCCGACCAGGCACTCTCCAACTTCGACCACTACCACATGTACGACTCCTGGCGGGCGCTGCACAACGAGGGGCGTACCTTCATCCGGCTGCAGGCCAACTTCCTGCACAACCAGAACGACATCAACCTGCCGGAGCTGACCCAGCGGCTGCGCAACCAGTACCAGCTCTTCGGCGACGACCTGATGATGACCGGCGCGATCGGCGAGTGGGGCGCGCCCGGTGACGGGGTGGGTCCGGTCTGGGCGCGGGCACAGCAACTGGTCGGCCAAGCGGGCTGGCGCAACAACAACCGGGCGCTGAGCCTGAACGCGTTCGCCGCCGAGGTCGCCGGCTACGAGGCGGTCAACGCGCAGTACGACATCACCGGGCTGCGCTGGCGGATCGACCACGTACCGGTGGTCAACAAGGACCTGCTGGACCGGATGCAGGCACTCGGCGGCGCGGTGCAGTGCGGCGCGTTCAGCTTCATGGCCGGTACCGGTACCGCCGCCGGCGCTCCATTCAGGACGATCCTGGACCACGGCATCAAGGCCGGCATCCACCAGGACGGCGTGCACATCGCGCCGCTGAATCCGTGGTTCGCCGTCTACTACGCCAGTACCGGACGCAACGCCCTGGGCAACCTCATCAACACCGGCCAGCAGATCACCCGGGACGAGGCGGTGCGGCTGTTCACCCGGGAGAACGCCTGGTTCCTCAACATGGAGGACAAGCTCGGCACGATCGAGGTCGGCAAGCTCGGCGATCTGGTGGTGCTCGACCGCGACTACCGGACGGTCAGCGACGAGGAACTCAAGCGGACAAAGCCCATCCTGACCACGGTGGGCGGCCAGGTCGTACACGACGCGGGGGTACTTCGAGGATCGGGAGGCTGATCCGCATGACAACCCGACGCAACCTGCTCAAGTCCAGTGTGGTCGCCGCCGGCGCTGCCGCGGGTGGCGCACTGGTCGGCGCCGGCGCGGCGCAGGCCGACGGTACCGGCACCGCGCCGGCCGGCAACCTCCTGCTCGTCAACGGCCGGATCCACACGATGACCTCACCGGACCAAGTGGTGTCGGTGCTCGCCATCCGGGATGGCCGGATCGTCTACACAGGAGAGAGTGAAAGCGCCGCGGCAAAGGAGTTCATCGACGAACCACGCGCCATCAACCTGCGTGGCCACACCGCCGTACCCGGCATCATCGACTGCCACAACCACATCATCCTGATGGGCAACCGGCCCGGATACCACACGCCGCTGGAGAACGCGTACTCGATCGCGGATGTGCAGGCCACCATCGCGGCCCGGGCAAAGGCGGTACCGGAAGGCAGGTTCATCACCACCATCGGTGGCTTCACGCCAAACCAGTTCACCGAGGTGCGGCTGCCCACTCTGGCCGAACTGGACGCGGTCGCCCCGCACCATCCGGTGTACATCAGCGTCGGCTTCACCGGTCCGTCCACAACGAACAGTCTCGGCAAGCAGTTCTTCGAGGCGGTACCCGGACCGTTCGGTCCGGTGGCCGTCGGCGCGGACGGGTCGATCGGTGCCGGTACCCCCACCGGAGAGGCGACCCTGGCGCTGCGCCAGCAGCTGAGCTTCGAGGACCGCAAGCGCAGCGTGCGCGACGCGATGGCGTATGCGGTGAGCCTCGGTGTCACCACCCACCTGGACCAGGGCGCCTTCCAGGCGACCAATACACCGGCCGACGGCGCGGCGCATGAAGACAACTTCACCATGCAGCTGCCGTTCCTGTCGGTGTACGGCGACGGCGACGGCATCATCCGGCTGCGGATCAACTTCCTCTACATGGACACCGACCCGGACAGCGTGGCGCTCGGCGACCGGCTGCGCAACGCCTTCCCCTTCTTCGGCAACGACCTGGTCCGCACCGGCGCCATCGGTGAGTTCGTGGCGCCCGACCCGAACGATCCGATCGGCAGCGGAAGCGCGAACAACGTGCGCTGGTTGACCGCGGCGACCAAGGTGGCGCAGGCGGGCTGGCGGGCCGAGGTGCACTCGTTGACCCCGACCGACTTCAAGGCCGAGATCGACGGGTACGCGATGGTCAATGACCAGTTCCCGATCACCGGGCTGCGCTGGGTGGTGGCACACGCGCCGGCCATCACCGAGGACTACGCCAACAAGCTCAAGGCGCTCGGCGGTGGCATCAACGTGACCGGCTTCCGGTACTTCGGTGGCTCGCCGACGGCCGCCGGTCCGCCGTACCGGATGCTGCTGGACAACGGGATCCCGGTCGGCTTCAGCTCGGATGGCATGCAGATCGCGCCGATGAGCCCGTGGGTGCACGCGTACTATGCAACCACCGGCATCAATGCCCGGGGGGTTGCCATCAACGGTACGCAGTTGGCCACGCGGCAGGAGGTCCTCGCGCACTACACCCGGGCGAACACCTGGTTCCTCGGTGGCGTGGACGAGAACCAGCTCGGCGTGCTCGAACCCGGACGCCTCGGCGACGTGGCGGTACTCTCCGGCGACTACTTCGACCAGCGGGCGGTACCCGACGCCGACCTCAGACAAATCAGCTCGGTGCTCACCGTGCTCGGTGGCGTGGTCGTCCACGACACCGGTGCGGTGCGCTAGTGGTCCGTCTGCGATATCCGGCGGTGGATGCGGAGATCCAGGCGGATGCATCGCAAGGCCGAGGAGGAGGTCATAGCAGCGCTATGGCCGACGACGAGAACGCCGCGAGGCGCCGCCTGGGCTTCGCAGG